>NZ_JBSFPS010000082.1:0-34656 GCF_053588315.1 Streptosporangium sp. NPDC003464
CGGGCGGCCGGCCGCAGCCGCGGCCCCGGCGCCCGGGAGATCCCGGGCACGGCGCGTCCGTGTCAGCTCACCGGCCCAGCGCCGGAGCTCAGAGCGGCGGCGTGAGGTTCTCGAAGTCGGTGCAGTTCCCCGGCCACGCCGGGTTGTTGCCGGTCCCCGGAGTGGGGTTCAGCGTGCACTTCGTCTGCCTGACCGCGCCATCGGCTCCCAGCACGGTGACGTGCAGGGTGTCGCCCATGACCGCCAGGGAGATGTCGATCGCCCCGGTGGGGAAGCCGGTCAGCGTCGAGATGTTGTTCCAGGGAGGCGTCGTCCGCGGGTCGCGGATCAGCGCCGTCCCGTTCACCAGCCGGCCGACGAACTTGTTGTCGCCCTGGAACGCCGTGTCGATGCCGGCGTTACGTCCCGCCGCCCCCGGCGGGCCCTGCTCCCCCTGCGGACCTTGCTCCCCCTCGGGACGCGCTTTCCGCGCGGAGGCCGGAGGCGAATTTTCTGATGTGCGAATTCATCTGATTCCCGTGTCGTTCGCGAGTCCGGGGGACCGGATTCTCCCTGCACCTCGCTATGGCGGAGGCATCCATCAGATACCCCGCCACTCGGAACGGCTACCCGCTAACGAATTCAGTAAACAGTAACAACCGTCACTGTAAATCAGAAACTGCCGAATTTAGTGGCAAATTGCCCGTTTATGGTGGATCTTCATATTAGATGCCACTAATAACAGAAAGCCCGGTCATTACTTATTGCGCCACACCGGAGTGTCGAGCCACACCGAAGACGCCCACACACGGAAGGGCCCGTGCCACGGGAGGGGGTCGTGGCGCGGGCCCGTCCGGCTTACGGGGTTGGTCAGACGCGGGCGTTGGCCGGGTGGCCGATCGCCAGACCCGAGACCGGGTCGAAGAAGTGCAGGTTGTGGGTGTCGACGACCAGCTCGATGTTCTGGCCGGGACGGACGTGGCTGCGGGAGTTGACGCGGGCGGTCCACAGCGACTTGTCGCCGACCAGCGGGAGCGCCGCCTCCTCGTCGTCCCCGGCGTCGGCGGCGGCGACGGTGTCCTGGTGCTGGACGGGCGGGGCGTCGATCAGGAAGAGAACGTTGATCTCGGAGCCCAGCTCCTCGGTGACCTCCGCGCGGACCTGCAGGCGGGTCCAGCCGCCGGCGGAGCCGTTGGCGGCGACGGCGTCGTCGAAGTCGGAGGGGCGGATGCCCAGGATGAGCTTCTTGCCGAAATGCTGGTCGAGGCCGGGCTTCTCGGTGAAGGTCTCGGCCGGCACCGGCAGCTTGAAGCCGGCGAAGGACACGTAGGCGCCGCCGTCGCCGCGCACCAGCTCGGCGTTGACGAAGTTCATCGACGGGGAGCCCATGAAGCCCGCGACGAAGAGGTTGACCGGGTTGTCGAAGAGGTTCTGCGGGGTGTCGACCTGCTGGAGCAGACCGTCGCGCAGGACGCAGACGCGGTCGCCGAGGGTCATGGCCTCGACCTGGTCGTGGGTGACGTAGACCGTGGTCACGCCGAGACGCTCGTGCAGGGTGTTGAGGGAGGCGCGCATGGAGACGCGGAGCTTGGCGTCCAGGTTGGACAGCGGCTCGTCCATGAGGAAGGCCTGCGGCTCGCGGACGATGGCGCGGCCCATCGCGACACGCTGGCGCTGACCACCGGAGAGGGCGGCCGGCTTGCGCTTGAGGTACTGCTCGAGACCGAGCATCTTGGCGGCCTCGTTGACCCGCTTGGAGATCTCGGCCTTGGGCATCTTGCGGAGCTTCAGACCGAAGGCGAGGTTCTCCTCGACGGTCATGTGCGGGTAGAGCGCGTAGTTCTGGAAGACCATGGCGATGTCGCGGTCCTTCGGAGGCAGGTGGTTGACCACCCGGTCGCCGATGGCGATCTCGCCGCCGCTGATGTCCTCAAGGCCGGCGATCATACGCAGGGCGGTGGACTTGCCACAGCCGGACGGACCGACCAGCACCATGAACTCGCCGTCCTTGATCTCAAGGTTGAGGCCGTTCACGGCTTTTACGCCGCCCGCGTAGATCTTGTCGACGTTGCTGAGAACGATGGATGCCATGGACAGTCCTTAGCGCCTCGGGCCAACCCCGCGTTCACCCGATGTGGATACGTTTTCATGCATCTCACCGGAAACGGACATCCGTGTCAAGGGTCGATCTGGTTCTTCCTTGTCAGCCTGTAAGGGCCTGTCGCTCCGCACTGGATCGGATACGGAAAACATGATGGAATCGTTTCCATGAGCATGCGCCGTACGACCATCAAGGATGTCGCCGAGGCGGCGGGGGTCGGAGTCGCCACGGTGTCGCGGGTCCTGTCCGGCGGATCGGCGAGTCCGGAGACCAGGGAGCGGGTGCTGACCGTCGCCGCCCAGCTCGACTACCGGCCCAGCGCGCTCGGCCGCAACCTGCGCCAGCAGCGCTCGGGCGGGATCGGGCTGCTGCTGCCCGACATCACCGACACCTTCTACGGCCGGCTGGCCGACGGCGTGCTCGCCTGCGCGCGCTCGGCGGGCGAGCCGGTGATCCTGGGGACCACCGGCGACGACGCCGAGCGCGAGGCCGAGCTGATCGGCATGCTGCTGGAGCAGGGGGTGGACCGGGCGATCGCGGTCCCCGCCGGCGACGGGGAGAGCTGGGCGCCGACCCTGCGGGCCGGGCTCACCACGGTCTTCGCCCACCGGGTCGCGGCCGGGCGCGACGACGTGCCGGCGGTCCTGGCCGACGACCGCGCGGGCGTGCGGACCGCGGTGGACTACCTGACGGGGCTGGGCCACCGCCGCATCGCCTATCTCGGCGGCCCCGGGCAGCAGCAGCGCCGGTCCGTCTTCCGCCAGGCCCTGGGCGCTCTCGTGGACGAGGATCTCATCGTCTCCGCGCGGGGCAGCCGTGACTCCGCCTACGCGGCCGCCGCCGGGCTCTTCCAGCGCCGGCCCGACCTGACGGCCGTGCTGGCCGGGGGCAACCTGCTGGGCGAGGCGGCCGTGCTCGCCGCCCGGGAGCTGGACCTGCGGGTGCCCAGAGACCTGTCATTGATCATGTTCGATGACGTGCCCTGGGCCGAGCTGTGCTCCCCGCCGCTGACCGTGATCGCCCAGCCGGCGCAGGACATCGGCTACCGCGCGGCCGAGCTGGTGCTGCGCGCGGGCGGACGGCGCCCGCGCAGCGTGCTGCTGCCCACCGAGCTGATCGTCAGGGGCAGCTGCGCCCCTAGAGGGACTTCTCGATCGCCTCGATGACGGCGGGGTCGCCGGGCTCGACCGCCGGGCGGAACCGGGCCAGCACCTCCCCCTCGCGCGAGACCAGGAACTTCTCGAAGTTCCACTGGACGTCGCCGGCCTGGCCGTCGGCGTCGGCGGCCTGGGTGAGCGCGGCGTAGAGGGGGTGCCGGCCGTCACCGTTGACGTCCGTCTTGGCCAGCAGCGGGAAGTCCACACCGTAGGTGGTGGAACAGAACTCCTGGATCTCCTCGGCGCTGCCCGGCTCCTGGCCCATGAACTGGTTGCACGGCACGCCCACGACGGTGAGACCCCGGTCCGCGTAGTCGCGCTGGAGCTGGACCAGACCCGCGTACTGCGGGGTGAGGCCGCACCTGGAGGCGACGTTCACGATGAGGACGGCCCTGTCGCCGGCCAGCTCGGCCAGCGTGGTGGGGGTGCCGGCGAGGGTGCTCACGGAGATATCACGGATGCTCATGGGCTGCAGCCTAATCGTCTTGTCACGTTTGGGAGTTATGGCGTCCAAAAAGTGAAATGTGACAGACGCCATAGATGAGACGCCGAGCCCCTCACTAGGCGCTTGATCCTTTCTTTACCGATCATTGACAAGGGCATTGACAAGCGTTGTCGACTGGCCCGCCGGGGAATCGCTGGGGCATCGTGGCGCCGTCCCCCGACCCCTGCGAAAGGCAATCCCCTATGCCGACGCTACGCCGTACCGGCGTGCTGCTGATCACTTCGGCGCTCGCCGTCAGCACCACCGCCACGGTCGCCCAGGCATCCTCCGCCTCCGCCTCGGCCGCCGCCGCACGACAGGGCAACAGAGCCATCGCCGCGCCCATGGTCTCCGCGCGGGGCTGGGCGAAGGGCCAGTTCGGCTGCCTCAGCCGGCTCTGGACCCGGGAGAGCAACTGGGACCACCGGGCGCGCAACCGCTCCTCCGGCGCCTACGGCATCCCCCAGGCGCTGCCCGGCGGGAAGATGGCCAGCGCCGGCAGCGACTGGCGCACCAACCCCAAGACACAGATCAAATGGGGGCTGACCTACATCAAGAAGCGCTACGGCTCACCGTGCGGAGCGTGGGCGCATTTCCAGTCACGCGGCTGGTACTAGATCCAAACCCCATGTCGGGGTGATTTTCGCTTCCTCCCCCCCTCTAGGCGTCCCGCCCGTGGTAACCCGGTACCCGTCGAACCACCCGTAGACCACGAAGATCGGGCAAACACCTTTCCGCGGCATGTCGCAACCACCGTTCGACGCTCGCCCCGCGTACTAGAAAGCGCCTAGAGAAACCGTCGCGGTGTCTCATGCCGGAAACGGGCCGGCGAGACCACGCGGGCATTTCCACGTCCGAGCCACGGGCGCCGGACTGCCGGGCGCGCGAGCCGGGGCCATGGCCCCCTCGCGCGCCTCCCGCACGCGGCCAGCGGACAAGGATCAACATGAACGGACACCGCGTTCTGCGGAATACAGTCGTGAGCGTGCTCGCCACCTCGGCCATCGTCGGATCCGCGGCGGTCGGGCGGGCCGAGGAGATCACCGGAATCGCGGAACCGGCCTGGAACACGCCGGTCAGAACGGTTCACCAGGGCGTCTGGTTCACCCAGGCCCGACCCAAGGTCGTATTGACCACCAGGACCAGCAGGAGCAGGAACAAGGCGATCGCCTTCCGCCTCGTCTCCCGCCGCATGTGGTCCCACAGCCAGTTCCGCTGTCTGGACAGTCTCTGGACCAGAGAGAGCAACTGGAACCATCAGGCGCACAACCCGTACTCGGGAGCCTATGGCATCCCCCAGGCACTGCCGGGCTCGAAGATGCGCGGCAGCGGCGGGGACTGGCGCTCGAACCCGGCCACACAGATCAGCTGGGGGCTGCGCTACATCAAGAGCCGCTACGGGTCTCCGTGCGGCGCATGGGGTCACTTCCAGTCCAGCAACTGGTATTGACCGCGGGAGTGTCCAGGGGAAGGGAACACTCCTCGGACGTCCGGGGCTCGCGGGCCCCGGACGTCACCTTTTGAGCTGTACGGCTATCGCCTGGATCAGCAGCTCCAGGCCGAACTCGAACTCCGACTCGTGATCACAGTCGACCAGCATCGGGGCCAGCCCGCTCACCTGGGGGAACAGCAGGGGGTCGACGCTCTCGACCGCGATGTCGGAGCGGTGGACCGGGGCGAACGTCGGGGTCACCCCGACCTCCCGCAGCAGCGAACCCACGATGTAGGCGATGAACACCCGCAGGATGCGGACCGCCTCGTGGCCGCCGAACCCGGCGCTGCGCAGCGTGGCGAGCGCCCGCTCCACCGGCAGCAGCCCGGCGGTCGACTGGAGCTGGCGGCTGACCACCACCATCGTGCAGCGGGGGTAGTGATGGGCGATCTGCCGGAAGGCGAGCGCCTGCATGCGCACCCGGTCGGTCCAGTCGGCACCCGGGTCGTCGACGAACTCGATCTGCGAGAGCACGGTCTCGGCCACCGCGTCGAGCAGCGCCGACTTGTTGGGCACGTGGTTGTAGAGCGACATCACGCCCACGCCCAGCTCCGCGGCGATCCTGCGCATGGACACCGCGTCGGCTCCCTCGCGCTCGATCAGGGCGATGGCCGCGGCGACGATCCGCGGACGGGACAGCGGCTCTGCAGGCATATCGCCATTGTCTCCTCATCTTGACGCACGTACACCGTACGTGCGACTCTCGCTGGTGTACGTACGGTGTACGTCTCTGGAGGCCGCATGTCGACTCACGATCTCTACACGATCCCGGCCGAGCTCTCCACGTGGGATGTCGAGGCGGCCGGAGCCGCCCGCTTCACGTGGGAGTACGACGACGGCAGGGACCACATGCTCGCCCTGTACCAGAAGGGCAAGGACAAGCAGTGGGACTCCGTCAAGCGCATCGACTGGAGCATCGAGGTCGATCCGTACAACGTGCTCGGCATCCCGGACAACACCATCGCGATCCACGGCACGCCGCTGTGGGACCGGATGGACGCCAAGCAGCGGCAGGACGTCCGCCTGCACGGCGCGGCCTGGCAGTTCTCCCAGTTCCTGCACGGCGAGCAGGGCGCGATGATCTGCTCCGCCCGGATCGTCGAGTCGGTCCCCGAGCTCGACTCCAAGTTCTACGCCGCCACGCAGACCATGGACGAGGCCCGGCACGCCGAGACCTACGCCCGCTTCCTGCAGGAGAAGGTCGGCCTCGCCTACCCCATCAACGAGCATCTCAAGGCCCTGCTGGACAGCACCCTGAGCGACTCCCGCTGGGACATGCCCTATCTCGGCATGCAGGTGCTCATCGAGGGCCTGGCCCTGGCCGCCTTCGGGGTGATGCGCGACATCACCACCAAGCCGCTGCCCAAGCAGATCCTCGCCTACGTGATGCAGGACGAGGCCCGGCACGTGGCCTTCGGCCGGATGGCGCTGCGCGACTACTACAGGCAGCTCACCGAGGCCGAGCTGCGCGAGCGCGAGGACTTCGTCATCGAGGGCTGCTACCTGATGCGCGACCGGCTGCGCGGCCGGGAGACGTGGGAGACCATCGGCCTGAACAAGGCGGAGGTCGCCGAGGCCATGGAGGCCGTCGACCGCTCGGAGTACCTCAAGCTGTTCCGCTCCCTGCTGTTCAGCCGGATCGTCCCGTGCGTGAAGGACATCGGCCTGTGGAGCCCCCGCCTCCAGGCGGCCTACGCCGACATGGGGGTCCTGGACATGGCCGGCCAGAGCCTGGACGCGCTGATGAGGCAGGACGAGGACATCGCCGAGAAGCTGGACGCCGAGCGCTTCGCCGCCGAGGAGGCCGAGCGCCACGCCGAGGTCGCCGAGACCGTGGCCCTGGGCGCGGAGTCCTAGCCGGCGGCCCCGCCGCGGCCGGCTCTCAGGGCTGGTCGAGGACGCTCAGACCTCTCAGGGCTGGTCGAGGACGCTCAGGCCGACCAGGAGGGTCTGCCGCTCCCGCGTGCTCAGGGCCTCGTACGGCAGGGCGGCGCGGCGGTCGGTGTCGGCCTCGATCCGGTCGCGGACCGGCCCCGAGGTGAGGGTGACGATCTGGGCGGCGGTGAGGCCGGCCGCCCGCCAGGCGGCGGCGTGGGCGTCGGCGCGGTGGTAGCGCAGCGCGGCCAGCCGGTTGAACAGCAGCACGCCCGCCGGGGTCCCCGCCGGCTCGTGGGGCGGCGCGGCCTGGGCGAAGGCCGTGCCGCCGCTGCCGGAGGCGGCCCGCAGGAGCCGGCCGGCGAGGTCGGCGAGCTCGGGCAGCCGGTCGGCGTGGGCCGCCCACATCCGGCCGGTCACCACCGCGTGCGCCCCGTACAGGTCCGCGATGAACGCCAGCGCCCTGTCCGTCGCGCGCAGCAGGCCGTCCTCACCGAGGAGGAGGGCGCCCTGGGCGAGCTGGATCCCGACCTCCTCGTCGTCGAAGGGGTTGTAGCGGTAGAGGGCGGCCAGCCCCTCGGGGGTGAGCGGCCGGGCCGGGAGCACGTAACGCAGATCGATCAGCAGATCGGCGTGGAAGCCCGACCGCTCGACGAGCTCCCGGCTCAGTGGCCGGCTCGCGACATGCACGCCGAGGTGAACGGCGTCGATCAGGGGAGCGATCGACGCCGCGTAGCCGGGCAGATCATCGAAGCGTGACATGCTGCGATATCTTGCCGCATTTTTATCGGATCAGAAGAAAACAGCCCGTCTGTCAGCGGTCCAGCGGACGGAGATGTGTACGGAACTGAGTCATCCGCCCCACCGGCCGCACCGCGCCGGGGATCAGCGGACGAGCACGAAGAGGACGGCCCCGGCGGCGACGGCCAGGGTGCCGAGCCAGGCGATGACGGCGTCGGCCCGCTCGTCGAGGGGGGCGCCTCCGTGCAGGGCGCGCTGCACGCGCTGGTAGCGGACGCCGGTGCGGGCCAGCAGGAGCGCGCCGCACAGGGCGGCCAGCGCGAAGGGGGCGACGATCACCGGGGGGACGCCGATGCGCAGCCCGGTCCCGGCGGCGCCCAGCCCGCTGACGGCGAGCACGGCGGCGGTCCGGACCCAGGCCAGCCGGGTCCGCTCGTTCTGCAGGCCCTCATCCCACAGGCGACTCATCGGCCCAGCAGGATGAGGATCATGGCGAGCACGGCCACGGCCGCCACGCCGTATCCCAGCAGGGGGGCGATGGCGGGGGGCGGGAGCGGGGCGGCGCTGCGCAGGGCGCGCTGGACCCGGCGCCAGCGGGGGTAGGCCATCGCGGCCGACATCGCCGACAGGCACACCAGGGTGAGCGCGAGCAGGGTCCGCATCCAGGGCACGAAGACGTCCTCGGAGACCGCGGCCATGGCGACGCCGCCCGCGCTCAGCGCGAGCGACGTGCTCAGCCAGGTCAGGAAGGTGCGTTCGTTCGCGAGGGTGAATCGGGGGTCGGGTTCGTTGCCAGGGCTGTCCATGAGGACGACGCTATTTCAGCGACATTCCCCATCGAGAACCCGGGATTGAGCGGAGGCTCAGCCGCAGGCGCCGGTGAGCTGCTCGACCCACTTGACCGAGTCGGTCGCCACCTTCTGCCCCGCGTCGATGGCGTCGTTGGCGCTGGTGACGTTGAGGCCCTCCAGGTCCTTGGCGACCCCGTCGGCGGCCTCCTTGAGCGTGGTGTTGGCCGCCTTGTCGGCCAGGTCGCCGAGCTTGGCGGCCCCGTCGTTCAGCGCCTTCTCCATCGCGGCGGGGTCGTCCATCAGGCCGGTGATCTTCTGCACGGTCTCGGTGACGATGCCCGCGGCCTGCAGGCACTGCTGGGCCTTGTCCACCCCCTCGCTCACCTGCTGGAGCTCGGAGCATCCGGTGGTGATGAGCACAGCGGCCAGCGCGGAGGCGGCGAGGGCGGGAATTCGTCGCGGAAGGGGTCGCATGCCCCGACCCTACCCAACGGGCCGGTACGGCAGGCGCCGCTCATACCTGTCCGGCCGGAAAACGCGCGGAGTAAGGTAGGGGTAGCTGATCTGTCCGTGCCAGGCGCGGCCCCGGGCGGAGCCGGCAGGCGCCGTGCGACGGCACCGCCGTGGACGGCCTCAGCCTCATCACACCATGATCCTGGCTCTACGACCGCCAGTGATGGCCATATAAGGGGAGAAATGCTTACCTGCGAGCACATCGCCGAGGCCCAGAACCAGCCCCCGCGCACACCCGAGGGATGCGAGGAGTGCCTCAGCGTCGGCATGCGCTGGGTCCACCTGCGCGAGTGCCTTTCGTGCGGGCATGTCGGCTGCTGTGATTCCTCACCCGGCAAGCACGCCACCGCCCACTACAAGGAGAGCGGCCACCCGGTCGTGGCCTCCTTCGAGCCGGGCGAGGACTGGCGGTGGTGCTACGTCGACAACGTCATCGGCTAGACGCGTTCAAGGGTGGCCTCCTCGAAGTCGAGCTCCTGCATGATCCGGTGGAGCACCTCGTCGTCCATCCGTCCCTGGTCGCGGAGCCGTACGAGCACCTCGCGCTCGGCCGCCAGCATCTCCCTGCGCAGCCGCCGGTAGACGGTGCTCGGCGTCTCCTCCCCCTCGGGGCCGGTGCCGCCGCCCAGGCGCTCCCAGGCGGTGAGCGCCCGGCGTTCGGACCGTGACCTGAGCTGCTCCACCACCTCTTCGTGGACGTCGATGACGCCCTCGGCCACCAGCGTCTCCAGCCGGGCCAGCCCGGCGGCGGCCGCCGCCTGCTGGGCGGCGGCCTCGGCGAGGTTGTCGGCGTAGACCTCCTGCTCGTTGGAGATCTTCAGCCGCCGGATGAGCGCCGGGAACGACAGCCCCTGGATCAGCAGCGTGCCGATCACCACCACGAAGGTGAGGAAGACCAGCGTGTCGCGGCCGGGGAAGCCCTGCGGCAGGGCGAAGGCCGCGGCCAGGGAGACCACCCCGCGCATGCCCGCCCAGCTCACGATGGCCACGTTCTGCCAGGACGGCGCGTGGGGCTCCCGCCGGCGGACTCTCCTGGACAGGATCCTGGGCAGGTAGATGCTGGGTACGACCCAGACGATCCGGGCGAGCACCGCGGCGGCGAAGACGGCCAGCGCCATCCCGGTGAGCCGCCACGGATCCTCGCCCCGCAGCTCCTGCGTGATCGGCCACAGCTGCAGGCCGATCAGCACGAAGACCACCGACTCCAGGAAGAAGTCCACGATCCGCCAGACGGCGTTGGACAGGATCCGGGTGCCGAACCCCGCGGTGGCCGGCAGCCGGTGGCCGATGTAGAGGCCGACGATCACCACGGCGATCACACCGGAGACGTGCGCGCTCTCGGCCGCCAGGTAGACCGCGAACGGGATGAGCAGCATGACGGTGTTCTCGACCAGCGCGTCCCGCAGGTATACCAGCCCCCGGGCCAGGACCCACGCGAGCGCGACGCCGACGACGACGCCGCCCACCGCCGAGTAGAGCAGCTTGCCGGCCGCGTCCAGCCAGGTGACCCCGGCCCCCACCGCGGCGGCGATGGCCACCCGGTAGGCGGTGAGCGCGGTGGCGTCGTTGAACAGGCTCTCCCCCACCAGGACGGTGACCACCTTGCGGGGCAGCCCGAGCCTGCGGGCCACCGCGACCGCGGCGACCGCGTCGGGCGGCGCCACGATCGCGCCCAGCGCGAACGCGGCGGCCATCGGCAGACCGGGCATGAGCAGGTGGACGACCCAGCCGATGACCAGGGTGGTGAACAGCACCAGCCCGACCGACAGCAGCGCGACCGGCCTGAGCACCGCCTTGAGCCTCAGGTAGGAGCTGTCGATCGCGGCGGAGTAGAGCAGCGGCGGCAGGAACACCAGCAGGACCAGCTCGGCGTCCAGTTCGTACTCCGGCACCAGCGGCGACAGCACCAGCCCCGCCGACACCAGCAGCAGGGGCACCGGCCATCCCCTGCGCCTGGCCACGGCGGCCACCGCGATCGCGATGACCGGTACGACCAACATCTGCAGCACCGACGCCTGATTCATCCCACTCCCACCCGTTATGGGCGATCAGCGTACGGGACCCCTCACGGTGATGCGCACCCGGCACCGGTCACCAGTCGCGGCGCTCGTCCCTGTCGTCGGGGCGGCGCTCGTCATAACGCTGGTCGTCGTAGCGCGGCTCGGGGCGGAGCCGCTCGCCGGTGGAGTGCGGCGGGTCGACGTAGGGGCGCGGCATCCGCTGGTCGGCCTGCTGGCCACCGAGCCCGAGCGGGTCGGAGGGGTCCACGTCCTGCTGGTAGGAGGGCGGCGAGCCGTACAGGTCGCGCAGGTCCGCCGGATGGCCGGCCTGCGGGGCGGGCTGCTGGGCGCCGAAGGCGTAGGGGTCGGGCTGGGCCGGAGCGGGGTAGCCGTAGGCGTCGGGTTGCGCGGAGCCGTAGGCGGACTGCTGCTGCTGTTGGGCCGCGAAGCCGAAGGGGTCGGTGGAGTGCTGCTGCTGGGCCGCGTAGGGGTCGGCGTGCGGCTGGCGGGCGGAGGAGGGGAACTGCTCGGCGTGCGGCGCGAAGGGGTCCACCGGCTGCTGCCGGCCGACCGGGGGGGCGAAGGGGTCCACCGGCTGCTGGGCGGGCACGCCGTAGGAGTCGGGGCGCCGCTGGGCCTGCGTGGCGGCGTAGGGGTCCACCGGCTGCTGGGACGGCACGCCGTAGGGGTCGGGCTGCTGGCTCGCGTAAGGGTCGGGCTGCTGGGACGGCACGCCGTAGGCGTCGGGCTGCTGGGCCGCGTAAGGGTCGCTGGGCTGCTGGGCCGCGTAAGGGTCGGGCTGCTGGGACGGCATGCCGTAGGGGTCGGGCTGCTGGGCCGCGTAGGGGTCACCGGACATCTGGTAGAGCGGCTCGCCGGGGCCCGATCCGTGCGGTTCGGCCGGCGCCGCCTGCCCGTAGGGCAGGGAGTCGCCCACGATCAGGTTCTCCCGCGGCACCACGTCGGCCGGGCCGTACCCGGCGGGCGGGCGCTCGTGGGACCGGTCCAACGGCGGTACGGCGCCCCGCGCCACCAGCACGTCGTTGGGTCCGAGGGCCGGGGCCGGGCGCGGCTCGTCGGGCGGAGGGGAGACCTGGGTGGCCGCCGGGTCGGCGTACTGCTGCTGGGCGTAGTCCTCCGGGCGCGGGCGGGCGTACTGGCCGGTGCCGGGGAACTCCCCGTGCTCCTGGTAGTCGCCGGCCGGGGAGTGCTGCTCGCCCACCTCGTCGGGATACTGGCCGCCGGCCTCGACGAAGCCCTCGTCGAGGGTGTCCACCAGGCGGCCCACGTCCTGCATGGGCATGCGGAAACTGGCGCTGCACATCTCCCCGCGCCACAGGCTCAGCACCAGCGTGCCTTCGTGCCAGGTGACCCGGAGCACCCGCTCCTGGCCACGCTCGTCAAAGAACACTTCGCCGAACGACGGCAACGGGACAACTTCCGACATGGAAGACATAGTGCTTTAACCAGCCTTTATTCGTCCACTCGACCTCGGGAAACTCTACCGAACCGGTCTTTCCGTCCCCATCTTCCGTCACTATGACACCAAAACGGGCGATCTTCTTGATCCCTGGAGGCCGGTGAGCCGGGTGATCCCGCCAGTCTGCCACGGGCGCCGGGCGCCGGGTCCCGGAATACCGGGATGCGCCCGGCCGGTGACTCATCGGAGACAGCCGCGATTGTCCGGGGGAGGAGGTACGGTTGGCTGTCGTGCCGACCGACTCCATCGCCCCCGCCGAAGACGTCTCCCCGAAGGCGGACCTGCCGCCGGTGGAGGAGCTGCTGAGCACCGCCGTCGAGGCCGTCGGCGGGGTGGAGCGGCCCGGCCAGATCAAGATGGTCCAGGCGGTGCAGCACTCGATCCAGTCGGGTGACCACCTGGCCGTCCAGGCCGGCACCGGCACCGGCAAGTCCCTGGCGTATCTCATCCCCTCGATCCGCCACGCGATGACGGCCAAGGGCGCCGTGGTCGTCTCCACCGCCACCATCGCGCTCCAGCGCCAGCTCGTCGACCGCGACCTGCCCCGCCTCTCCGAGGCGCTCGCCCCGCAGCTCCCGCACGAGCCCACGTTCGCGATCCTCAAGGGCCGCCGCAACTACCTGTGCCGTTACAAGGCCAGCGCGGGATGGCCCGACGACGAGCAGGACCAGCTCTTCGACCCGCGCGAGGTCAGCCTCACCGGGCGGATGGTCCAGCGCATCCAGGAATGGGCCGAGGAGACCGAGACCGGCGACCGCGACGAGCTCGTCCCCGGCGTCAACGAGCAGGCCTGGCGGCAGTTCTCGGTGAGCGCCAGGGAGTGCCTGGGCGCCACGCGCTGCCCGAGCGGGATGGAGTGCTTCGCCGAGCTGGCCCGGGCCCGGGCCGGCGAGTCCGACATCGTCGTCACCAACCACGCGCTGCTGGCCATCGACGCGATGGAGGACTTCCCCCTCCTGCCCGAGCACGAGGTGGTCGTGGTGGACGAGGCCCACGAGCTGGTCGACCGGGTCACCTCGGTGGTGACCGGCGAGCTGTCGGAGACCATGGTCGCGCTGACCGTGCGCCGGGTCGGCAAGCTGATCGAGCAGCACCTCGCCGACCGGCTCATGGAGGCCGGCGAGGACCTGAAGGCCCTGCTCGCCGTCGCTCCCGCCGGCCGCCTCGACGACCTCCCCGAGGTGCTCGGCCTGACACTGGCCCTGATCCGCGACGCGGCCTGGGCGTGCATCACCGCCCTCGGCCCCCGGATGAGCTCCGACAAGGACGACCCCGAGAGCGCGGGGCTGCGCAAGGCCGCCTTCACCGCCCTGGACGAGGTCCACGACACCGCGCAGCGGATGCTGGAGGCGTTCGGCCACGCGGAGGAGGTCGACCGGGCCGAGGTGGTCTGGCTGGAGGCGGGCACCGAGCGCCGCCCTCCCCTGCTCCGGGTCGCCCCGCTGACCGTGGCGGGCATGCTCCGCGACAAGCTCTTCGGCGACCGCACGGTCATCCTGACCTCCGCCACCCTGGCACTGGGCGGCGCCTTCGACGGGCTGGCCCGCCAGTGGGGCCTGGGCGCCAAGGAGGGGGGCAAGGAGCGCGCCGGGTGGACCGGGCTGGACGTCGGCTCGCCCTTCGACCACCCGCGCAGCGGCATCCTCTACGTCGCCAAGCACCTGCCCCAGCCGGGCCGTGACGGCCTGCCCGAGGCCTACCTGGAGGAGATCACCGAGCTGATCGAGGCCGCCGGCGGCCGGACCCTCGGCCTGTTCTCCTCGATGCGCGCCGCCAAGGCCGCCACCGAGGCCCTGCGGGAGCGGCTGAGCGTGCCGCTGCTCTGCCAGGGCGACGACTCCACGATGCTGCTGGTCAAGCAGTTCGCCGAGGACGAGCCGACGTGCCTGTTCGGCACCCTGTCCCTGTGGCAGGGGGTGGACGTGCCGGGGCCCTCCCTGCGGCTGGTCATCATCGACCGCATCCCCTTCCCGCGCCCGGACGACCCGCTGACCTCCGCCCGCCAGCGCCACGTCGCCGCCAAGGGCGGCAACGGCTTCATGGCGGTGGCCGCCACCCACGCCGCCCTGCTGCTCGCCCAGGGCGCGGGCCGCCTGCTGCGCAGCCAGCACGACAAGGGGGTGGTCGCGGTCCTGGACCCCCGCCTGGCCACGGCGCGCTACGCGGGTTTCCTGCGCGACTCCCTGCCGCCCTTCTGGCCCACCAACGACCCGGCGAAGGTCCGCGACGCCCTCAGGCGCCTGGCGGCCTCCTGAGGTCAGGGCCGTCGGCGCCCGCGGGCCCCGCTCCGGTCAGGAGAAGGCGTCCAGATCCGGGCGCTTGGGATCGAGGAGGTCACCGGAGGAACGGCCCCGCAGGCGGCGGACGACCCAGGGGCCGAGGTGCCGGCGGACCCACTGGACGTCTTCGCGGCGCTTGACCGCGGGATCCACCCGCTCGCGGGGCGGCCAGACCTTGCGCCAGTCGTCGTCGCAGTCGACCCCGAGCACCTCGCACACCTTGGCGGCCACTATCCGGTGGCCCTCCTCGTTCATGTGCAGGCGGTCGTCGCTCCAGGCGCGCCAGTCGCGCAGGCCCTGCATCGACCACTGGTCTACCAGGCGGCAGCCGTGCAGCTCGGAGATGGACCTGACGTGCATGTAGAAGATCGCGACCGTGCCGCGGACGCGGCGCATGATCGGGGTGTCGCGCGGGTCCACGCCGGTGAACAGCAGCACCTCGGCGCCGGTGGCCCGCAGGTCGCGTACGGCTCCGGCCAGCTTCTTGGCCATCCGGTCGGGGTCGCTGCCCGGCCGGAGCAGGTCGTTGCCGCCGGCGCAGAGGCTGACCAGGTCGGGCCGCATCCCGATGGCCCGCGGGACCTGGTGCTCGACGATCTGGTCGATGAGCTTGCCGCGCACGGCGAGGTTGGCGTAGCGGAAGTCCGGGTCGAGCGCGGCCAGCCGCTCGGCGACCCGGTCGGCCCAGCCCCGGTAGCGTCCGGTGCTCGCCGGGTCCGCGCCGGGCCCGCCCGTCCCGGGGGCGTCCGGCCGGCCGGGGTCGTTCAGCCCTTCGGTGAAGCTGTCGCCGAGGGCGACGAAGGAACGGTAGCCGCTCACCGGGCGTCCTCGGCGATGGCGTGCAGCGCGAGCACGTAGGACCTCAGGCCGAAGCCGGCGATGGTGCCGGTGGCCACGGCGGCGACCACGGAGGTGTGCCGGAACCGCTCGCGGGCGGCCGGGTTGGAGATGTGCACCTCGACCAGGGGCGCGGTGCGCTGGGCGACGGCGTCGCGCAGCGCGTAGGAGTAGTGGGTGAAGGCGGCCGGGTTGAGGACCACCGGCACCCGGCCGTCGGCCGCCTCGTGCAGCCAGGCCACCATCTCGGCCTCGTCGTCGGTCTGCCGGACGTCCACCGACAGGCCCAGCTCCCGGCCGGTCTCGCGGCAGAGCGCGACCAGGTCGGAGAAGCTCTCCGCGCCGTAGACGTCGGGCTCGCGGGCGCCGAGCCGTGACAGGTTGGGACCGTTGAGCACGTACACGGGTCTCATGGGATCGATCGCCGCTCTCCGCCGGCCGTGCGGCTGTGCTGGCCGGCGTGCCCGCGGCACGGCCGGCGCCCGCCTCCCCGCCTCCTCGCCGGGGCCGTCCGCCTCACCGGGCGACCTCCTCGTAGGCGGCTTCGAGCAGGGCCTCGGGCGGGTCCTCCAGCGGGGACACCTTCGCCAGGCCGTCCAGGACGACGAAGCGCAGCTTGGCGCCGCGGCTCTTCTTGTCCAGGCGCATGTGGTCGCGGAGCTGGGGCCAGGCGTCACGGCGGTAGGAGACGGGCAGCCCGACCGAGGTCAGGATGGACCGGGTCCGGTCCACGACGTCGGCGCCGATCCGGCCGTCCAGGCGGGACAGCTCCGCGGCGTAGACCATGCCGATGGCCACCGCCTCGCCGTGGCGCATCCGGTAGTCCTCGACCCGCTCGATGGCGTGGGCCAGGGTGTGGCCGTAGTTGAGGATCTCGCGCACGCCGCCCTCGCGCAGGTCGGCGCCGACGACGGCGGCCTTGATCCGGACCTTCCGCTCGATCAGCTCGCGGGTGTGCCGTCCCTCGGGGAACCGGGCGCCCTCGGGGTCGTCCTCGATGAGCGCCAGGATCGCCGGGTCGGCGATGAAGCCGCCCTTGATGATCTCCGCGAGGCCGCCGACGTAGTCGTCGCGGGGCACCGAGGCCAGCGTGGTCAGGTCGCACAGCACCCCGGCCGGGGGGTGGAAGGAACCGACCAGGTTCTTGCCCTCGGGGGTGTTGATCCCCGTCTTGCCGCCGACCGCGGCGTCGACCATGCCGAGCAGGGTGGTCGGCACCTGCACGACCTTGACCCCGCGCAGCCAGGTGGCGGCGGCGAACCCGGCCAGGTCGGTGGTGGCCCCCCCGCCGACACCGACCACGGCGTCGGAGCGGGTGACCCCGTAGCGGCCGAAGGCCGACCAGAGCTGGGCGGCCACCTCGACCGTCTTGGCCTGCTCGGCGTCGGGCACCGGCAGCGGGACGACCTCGTATCCGGCCGCCTCGATCGCGCCGCAGACCGGCCGCGCGATCTCCGGCAGGCTCGCCGGGTGGACCACGGCGACGGTGCGGACCCCCGGGCCGAGCAGGCCCGGGAGCTCACCGAGCACGCCGGCGCCGATCACCACGTCGTAGGGGGCCTCCCCCTCGACCCTGATCCTGGAGACCGTCACGCCGGCAGTCCCTTCACGATCTCCTCGACGACCTCGCCGGGCTTGCGCTCGTCGGTCGCCACGATGACGGTGGCCAGCCCCTCGTAGACCGGGCGGCGGGCGTCCATCAGCTTCTTGAGCTGGCTGCGCGGGTTGAGCACGAGCAGCGGTCGCGCCGAGGCCAGGCCGACCCGCTGCACGGCCTGCGACAGGCCCACCTCCAGGTAGACCACCGGGTGGCCGGCCAGCAGCTCCCGGGTGGCCTCGGCCAGGACCGCGCCGCCGCCGAGGGAGAGCACGCCGTCGTGGTCGGCCAGCGCCAGCCGTACGGCCTCCGCCTCCAGCTCCCGGAAGCGCTCCTCGCCGTCCTCGACGAAGATGTCGCTCACCGGCTTGCCCGCCACGGTCTCCACGTCGGCGTCGGTGTCACGGAAGGCGGCCCCCAGGCGGTCGGCCAGCAGCCTGCCGACCGTCGACTTGCCCGATCCGGGAGGGCCGATCAGAACTACGCGGGGACTCACTGCGCCTCCTCCAGCGGCCGGCCGGGGCGGGAGCCGGTCCGGCTCCGCCCGTCGGCTCTCCCGCTCACTTGATCACCATCGACGAAAGGTAGCCGGACAGGTTGCGCGCGACCTCCTCGACGGAGTCGCCGCCGAACTTCTCGATCGCGGCGTCGGCCAGGACCAGCGCGACCATCGCCTCGGCGACGATCGCGGCGGCCGGGACCGCGCACACGTCGGAGCGCTCGTGGTGGGCCTTGGCCGCCTCGCCCGTCAGCACGTCGATGGTGGCCAGCGCCCGCGGCACGGTGGAGATCGGCTTCATCGCCGCGCTGACGCGCAGCGGCTCGCCGTTGGTCATCCCGCCCTCGACGCCGCCCGCCCGGTTGGTGATGCGGCGCACCCCGCCGACGGTGTTCTCGATCTCGTCGTGGGCCTGGGAGCCGGGGCGGCGCGCGGTCTCGAAGCCGTCGCCGACGGCGACGCCCTTGATCGCCTGGATGCCCATCAGGGCGGCGGCGAGGCGGGCGTCGAGGCGGCGGTCCCAGTGGGTGTAGCTGCCCAGGCCGGGCGGCAGGCCGTAGGCGAGCACCTCGACGACGCCGCCGAGGGTGTCGCCCTCCTTGTGGGCTTTGTCGATCTCGGCGACCATCGCGGCGCTGCCGGCCGGGTCGGCGCAGCGCACCGGGTCGGCGTCGACCGCCTCCATGTCGCCGGGGCCGGGCAGGACACCCTCCGTGGCCCGCGCCCCGCCGATCGAGACGACGTGGCTGACGATCTCGACGCCGAGCGCCTGCCTGAGGAAGTTTCTGGCGACCTGGCCGAGGGCGACGCGGGCGGCGGTCTCGCGGGCGCTGGCCCGGTCGAGCACCGGCCGGGCGTCGTCGAAGCCGTATTTCTGCATGCCGGCGAGGTCGGCGTGGCCCGGGCGGGGGCGCGAGCGCGGCGCGTTGCGGGCCTGGCCCTCCAGCAGCGCCGGGTCCACCGGGTCGGCGGCCATGACGGTCTCCCACTTGGGCCACTCGGTGTTGCCCACCCGGATGGCGACGGGGCTGCCGAGCGTGCGGCCGTGCCGCACACCGCCCACGACGTTGACCACGTCCTGCTCGAACTTCATCCGGGCGCCGCGGCCGTAGCCCAGCCGGCGTCTGGCCAGCGCCCCGTCGATGTCGGCCGTGGTCACCTCCACCCCGGCGGGCAGGCCTTCCAGGATCGCGACGAGCTCAGGGCCGTGGGACTCTCCGGCAGTCAACCAGCGCAACATGATGACAAGTCTTCCATGTGCCGCCCACTGGAATGGCCGCAGCTCACCAGGTGAGACGCCGGCCGGTGAGCCCGGCGGTGACCTCGCGCCGGACCTCGGGAGATCCGCGACGAGTACGGCGAGCGGCTGGAGCCCTAAGAGGTCGTCGGCTGGGAGGCCAAGGCCGCATGACCGCCCCGGCGATCAGAGGACGGTGAGGAGGGCCGCGAAGGCCCCCGCGACCATGAAGGGGCCGAAGGGGATCTCGCTCTTGCGGCCCGCGCGGCGCAGGACCATCAGCGCGACCCCGTAGAGGCCTCCCGCGACGAAGCCCAGGAAGGCCCCGGCGACCAGCGTCTCCCAGCCCGCCCAGCCGAGCGCGGTGCCCAGCACCGCCGCGAGTTTGACGTCGCCCAGGCCCATGCCCGCCGGGTTGACCAGGAACAGCGCCAGGTAGAAGGCGGCCAGGGCGAGCCCGCCCAGCCCGGCTCTGAACAGGTCGTCGAAACGGCCTGCGAGCACGGCCGTCACCGTCAGCAGGGCGGCGGTCCCGAGATAGGCGGCGAGGGTGAGCCGGTCGGGCAGCCGGTGAACGGCGGCGTCGACGAAGACCAGCGCGACGGCGACCACGGCCAGCCATCCGTAGGCGGCCAGCTCGGTCCCCGGGGCGAGCTCCGGCAGCGGGCCGGACGGCCGTCCCGCGAGGACGGCGCCGGAGCGGGCGGACGGCGGTACGGCGCGCAGGGCGAGGGCGGCCAGTGCCAGGGCGATGACGAGCTCCACCGCCAGCGGCGGCGGGCCGATCCGCCCGGAGCAGCCCACGCAGCGCGCGGCCGGCAGCGGGCCGGCCCACGGCAGGCGCCTCCAACGCTCCGGCGAGGACGGCCGGCCGGTCCGCGCGGGGCCGGCGCCCGGGGACTCCCCCGCCGGCCGCGGACCGGCGCCTCCGGTACGCCCCCGGCGCCCCGGGCCGGGCAGCGGGACGCCGCAGTGCGGGCAGTCGCGCCGCGGCGGCTCGCCCTCGGCCACCGAGTGCCGGACCACCAGGACCCGCGTCCAGAGCCCGGCCACCAGGCCGACGACAGCCGCCGCGACCGGCAGGAGGCTCACCGAGCCCCCTCGGCCGGGGCCGCCCACGGACCGCCGCCGCCACCCGCTCGCCCACCACGCTCGTCCACGGGCCGACCATAATCCGCGCGGAGCCCCGGCGTCTCGGGGAGGGCGGAGCCGGCCGGACCGGGTCGCCGCCCCGGCACAGGACGGCCCGGGGCATGGGACCGGCCCGGGAGGTCAGCTCCGTCCGCGGAAGGGCCAGCCGAAGCGCCGCCGCCGGGCGGCCGGGGCGGCCTCCTCCATCCGCGCCACGGTGACCTCGGGACCCAGCTGGTCGATGGTGCCCGACTCGACCGCGGCGAACGCCCGCAGGACGCTCCCCTCGATCACGAAGGGCACCGGGCCCGCCACGTCGATCACGACGGCGGCCGCGTTCTCGTGCACCGCCGCCTGGCAGACCTGGAGGGTGGTGGCCTGGATCGGCCGGGCGTCGGGGCGCCAGAGCTTCAGCGACTCCGTCCCGGTGAAGGCGAGCACCGCCTCGCGCCCGTCGGCGCCGATGAGCTTCGGCAGGGCCATCTCGCTCTCCTTCTCCTGCCGCAGCCCGTGCTCGCCGACCTCCGACTCGGTCAGCAGGGCCACCACCGGGACGAGCAGCCGGGCTCCGCCCAGCGCGGATATCACCTCGCCGGCGTCCGCCGTACCGGCGGACAGGGCCGCGAGAGCGGACGCCACGGAGGCGTCGGCGCTTCCGTCGTCGTCGGGGACCAGGGGCTGGGGAATGCTCGGCACGGATCCGGAGCCTACCCGGGGCGGGCGGGGAGGAGGGAACGCCGGGACCGGGGTCCCGGGAAAGCCGGGACAACAGCCCCATGACCGCGGGCCGGTGGGCGGGCCACGATCGATCCGTCAGGAAATGCGATGGAAGGAGCGGGTCATGCCGGAGACGATCGAGCGCGGTCGGCAGGCCGGGGAGTCACGGACGGCGCGTACGGTCCGCTACGCGGTCGAGCTGCTGTTCTTCGCCGCGACCCTCGGGATCGTCTACACGCTGTGGGGCTGACCCGTCCGGCACGGGGCGCGCGGCCGTACGGGGGGGCACGGCCGCGCGGGGCGGGTCAGCCGAGGTCGGCGATGGCGGCGACCGGACCGCCGCCGCTGGGGCCCTGGTGGACCGCCGCGACCGAGACGAAGACGGCCGGGTCGCCGGTGACGCTGGCCGCGACGCCGCCGACGGTGGCCTTGATCTGGCGGTGCCAGTGCACGTCGGAGTCGTCGAGCATGATGTTGCGGCGTCCCCGGACGCTGCCCGACGGGTCGGCCTCGCACTTCATGAAGACGTTGACCAGCCTGCCGCCCAGGTCGGTCGGGTGTGGCCGGTCGGGCAGCTCGATGCCGCTTCCGCGGATCGCCTCCCAGATGCCGTCGGCGTCCAGCGCGTCCTTCATGACCGAGTGACCGATCCGGTAGCGGCCGCCGATACCGCGCACGTTGCCGACGACCACGATCTGCGCCCGGTCCAGCTCGACGCCCGAGGAGCAGGACGCGACGGAGGAGTACAGCGACAGGTCGCGGTGGATCTGCTCGGCCGTGGGCATCTCGATCTCGCCGAGCGCGACCGCGACGCCGAGCGCGGTGGTGGAGTTGGAGATGTCCATGGACGGGCCGGTGTCCTCGATGACGACGTCCTTGCCCCGGGACTTGGCGTCGTTGATCGTGGCCAGGGTCAGCAGGGGCGTCTTGGTCTGGACGTAGTGGACGTCGGCGGGGTCGTCGATCCCGGCGATCTTCATGGCCTCGCGCACCCCGGCGGCGACCTTCTCCACCATGGCGGGGCGGCCGATGTCCTCGGGCAGGATCACCTCGCTCATCGCGATGCCGACGCTGACGCGCGGCTCGTCACTCGGCTCCGCGTCCGCCGTGGTGGCGAAGATCGTCGCGTGCGGGCTCAGCACGCCGTCGGTGCCACCGGACCACACCAGCGGGACGCTCTCTGGGGACGGATGACCCTTGGCGGCGAGCACCTCGCGGAAGGCACGGTCGGCCAGGATCCGGGTGTAGTCGTTCACCCCGCCGTTGCCCTCGGTCTTGCCGATGACCGCCAGCACCCGGTGAGCCTCGATCACCCCGTCGTCGATGAGCCTGGCCAGCCCGGAGGCGTCGGTCACGCTCTCGATGGCCACCTTGCGCACTTCAATCGGTTCCGGCATTGCTGTCACCTTTCGATAGGTCGTGTCGACAGGTCATGGCGTCGTTTCACTCTTTCCGCACCACGGTGCCGGTCTGCCCGCCGACCGCCGCCCCGATGCCTTCGAGAGAAGTGATCACCGCCCGGCCGCCGCCGCCCTCGACGAAGCGGAGCGCGGCCTCGACCTTCGGTCCCATGCTCCCTCCCGCGAAGTGCCCGGCCGCGTGCAACACGCGCAGCTCCGCCACGGTGACGGGGCCGAGGGGCCGGGCGCGGGCCGTGCCGAACCCGACCACGGCCCCGGGCACGTCGGTGGCGATCACCAGGACCGTGGCGCCCACGGCGCGCGCCAGCACCGCGGCGGCCAGATCCTTGTCGATCACGGCCTCGACCCCGGTGAGCCGCCCGGCGGCGTCGCGGACCACCGGCACTCCCCCGCCGCCCGCCGCGACGACGGTGAATCCGGCGGCCGCCAGCGCGGCCACCGCGGGCGCGTCGAGGATCTCCAGCGGTTCCGGGGAGGCCACCACGCGGCGCCAGCCCCGGTCGAAGCGGCGCCAGGTCTGGCCGAACCTCTCCAGGCGCCGGGCCTCCGCCTCGGTGAAGTAGCGGCCGATCGGCTTGACCGGATCGAGGAAGGCCGGGTCGCCGGGGTCGACGAGCGTCCGGGTCACCACGGCGACGGCCCGGCCGTCGAGGGCGTTCAGCACCAGCGTGCCGATCGTGGCCTGGGTCTGCGCGCCGCACCAGTCGAGCGGCACGGGGGGCACGACGTCGGCCGCGAGCTGGTTCTTCAGGATCAGGTTGCCGACCTGGGGGCCGTTGCCGTGGGTGAGGGTCACCCGGTGGCCGGCCGCGATCAGGGCGGTGACGTGACGCATCGCCCCCTCCACCGCCCGGCGCTGGTCGTCGGGCGAGGCGCTCCCATCGGGAGCGGTCATCGCGTTGCCGCCGAGCGCGATCAGTACTCGTTCGCCCACACGGGCGACGCTAATGGCCTGCCCGGCCCGCCTCATGGGCACTCTTTGCCCAAGGCGGGGCCGTTCTTCGACAGAACTCAACGGTTAGCGGGCCAGGCCAGCCTGTGATCTACGACACATCCGAAGATCCGACGAATTGGACAAATGGCCATTTATAAGAACGAGCCTGGATATTTCACGGTACAGAATCTCATTCAGTTAACGCGGTGTTTCATCACCCCTCACCCGCCACCTCGCACGGCACTGATAAGTTTGTTTACAGTTGGTTCCACAGACGGAAGTCATCCGTCCCGCGCAGCTGGGAAATCGGGGTCCTACGCATGCACGCACTACTGGAAAAACCTTCTGACGAGGCCGTGCGCTACCTTCCGCGGCCACCCTCGGACGGCGAGCTGAAACTCTATTTCGGCCCGCAAAGGCGTTGGGTATTACTCTGCACACCTCTTTCCCTGACATTAACCACGGGCACCGTTCTCCTTTTCTCGATGCGCCACCCAGCGCTGTGGCCGTTTTTCGCCGCGCTGGCGCTCAACCTGGCGGGCTGGGCGATGTCGTTCGTCGACGGCCAGCGCCAGCGCCTCACCACCTGGGAGTCGCACGACCTGCTCGTCCGGTCCTGGCGGCCGGCGGGGACGCCCGCCGTGGACGTGTTCCTGCCGACCCGCGGCGAGCCGCTGCCGATCCTGGACAACACCTTCCGCCACCTGTCCGCCCTGCGGTGGAACGGTCCGATCACCGTCTGGGTGCTCGACGACGCCGCGCGTGCCGAGGTGGCGGACCTGGCGGAGCGGTACGGCTTCCGCTACAGCTCCCGGGCCGACCGGGGGCACCTGAAGAAGGCGGGCAACCTCAACCACGGCCTGTCGATCAGCTCCGGCGACCTCGTCGCGGTCTTCGACGCCGACTTCTGCCCGCGCCCGGACTTCCTGGCCCACTTGGTCCCCTACCTGGAGGACCCGGAGATCGCCGTGGCCCAGTCTCCCCAGTATTTCGACACCGCACCGGACATGCCCTGGCTGCAGCGGACCGCCGGAGCGGCGCAGGAGATGTTCTACCGGTGGCTGCAGCCCTCCAGGGACGCCGACGGCGGCGCGATCTGCGTGGGCACGAACGTGGTCTACCGCCGGTCCACGCTGGAGGAGATCGGCGGCTTCCCCAGGATCGACCACAGCGAGGACATCCACACCAGCGTCGAGCTGATGCGGCGCGGCTACCGCACCAAGTACGTGCCGGTGCTGCTGGCCAAGGGGCTGTCCCCGGACAACGTCGCCTCCTACGTCGCCCAGCAGTACCGGTGGGCGATGGGCTGCATGAGCCTGCTGTTCGACCGCGACTTCCACCGCACGCCGATGCCCTGGCGGGTGCGGCTGTCCTACTACAGCGGCTTCCTGAGCTACTTCGTCTCGGCCGTCAACATCGCGGCGGTCCCGCTGCCCGGCCTCGTCATGCTCGCCTTCTACCCCGAGGACGTCCGGGCCTGGCACATGATCCCCTTCGTGGCGCCGCTCTGGGTGGCGCTGGTGCTGCTGCCGGCGGTCTCGGTGAGCCGCTGGCGCTTCGAGGTGGTCCGGGCGCAGACCCTCTACTCCTACTGCCACCTGCTCTCCATCGTGCACGCGGTGCGCGACCGGGCGGCGGCCTGGGTGCCGAGCGGGGCCGCCGCGGGCAGGAGCAGGCTGGTCTCCTCGATCAGCCGGACGGCTCTGGCCTGGCTGACCGTCACGACCGCCGCCACCTGGGCCGGCATCGCCCTGCGCGCCCCCGTCCACGGCTGGGACGACTACTGGGCGCTGACCCTCTTCGCCTGCGGCACCACCTACATCACCCTCCCCCTCATCCGCGATCTGTGGAGGACCCTCCGTTGAACCACCGGTTCCGCTGGCCCGAGGCCCTGGCGATCACCGCCCTGCTCCTGCTGGGCGTCCTGCTCGCCTCCGGCTCCGCCGCACTCCCGCCGCTTCTCCCCGCCTCCTAAGGAGCGACCGCCTTGACCCCGCGGTATCACCTCGGATTCCGGCCCGACATCGAAGGGCTGCGGGCGGTGGCCGTCCTGGCCGTGCTGGCCTTCCACGCCACCGTCCCCGGCCTGGCCGGGGGGTTCGCCGGGGTGGACGTGTTCTTCGTCGTCTCCGGCTTCCTGATCACCGGCCTGCTGCTGCGCGACATCGCCGCCGGCGGGCGCTTCTCCCTGGCCGAGTTCTACGCCCGGCGGGCCCGGCGCCTGCTGCCGGCCGCCGGGACCGTACTGCTCGCCACGGTGCTGGGAGCCTGGCTGCTGCTGCCGCCCCTGCGCGGCGGCGACATCGCCGGTGACGCGGTCGCCGCCGCCCTGTCGATCGCCAACTGGCGCGCCGTCGCCGCCCAGACCGACTACCTGGCCGCCGCGCGCGACCCCAGCCCCCTGCTGCACTACTGGTCGCTGGCCGTCGAGGAGCAGTTCTACCTCCTGTGGGCGCCGCTGCTGCTGGTGACGGCCCTGGCCGCCCGCCGCCTCGGCCGCGGCGCCGTCCCCGCCATCGCGGTCATCGTCGTGACGCTGACCTGCGCCTCCTTCGGCCTGTCCCTGCGCTGGACGGCTCTCAGCGAGCCCCTGGCCTACCTCGCCTCGCCCTCGCGGGCATGGCAGTTCGGCGCCGGGGCCCTCGCCGCCCTGCTCATGCCGTACGGCTCCCGCCCGCGTCCCCCGCGCGGCGCGGTCCAGGACGGCCCGGACGCCGGCCGCGGAGCCGGACGGCGCCCCCGCCCGGCCGCCAGAGCGGTCTCGGCCGCGCTCGGCCTGGCCGGAGCGGCGGCGATCGCCTGGTCGGTCGCGGTGTTCGACTCGACGACCCGCTATCCCGGGACGGCCGCCCTGGCCCCCACGCTCGGCACGGTCGCCGTCATCCTGTTCCGCTCACCGGTCTCGGCCCTGCTGACGCTGGCCCCCGTCCGGGCGATCGGACGGCTGTCCTACACCTGGTACCTGTGGCACTGGCCGGTCCTCGTCCTCGCCGAGGCCGCGCTCGGCACCCAGCCCTGGCCGGTACGGCTGGCGCTGGTGCTGGCCTCGGCCGTCCCGGCGGCGCTGACCATGAGGCTGGTGGAGAACCCGCTGCGCACGTCGGAGGTGGTGACCGCGCTGCCCAGGCGCGGCCTGGCCCTGGGCAGCACCGCCGTGACGGTCCCCGTCGCCGCCGCGCTGCTGCTCAACGGCGGGGCCGTGCAGGGCGTGGCCACCACCCGGGTCACCGTGGCCGACGCCCCCGCCACGGCGCTCCGGCCGCCGCCCGCCCAGGCCCGGACCGACTTCCCCCGGTCGAAGGGGTGCGAGGTCGCGCTGACCGCGACGACCAGCCCGGCCTGCCTGTTCGGCGACCCGGCCGCGAAGGACAGGATCGTCCTCGTCGGCGACTCCCACGCCGGTCAGTGGTTCGCCGCCGCCGAGCGCGTCGCCGTGCGCAGGGGCTGGGCCCTTGAGGTCCTGACCAAGCCCGGCTGCCCGTTGCCCAGGCTCACGGTGGTCGACCCCCGCCTGGGCCGGGAGTACCACGAGTGCGACACCTGGCGCGAGTACGCGCTGAAGCGGCTCGCCGCCGGCCCCCCGCCCCGGCTGGTCCTGGTCGCCTCCCTCAACGCCTACGCGACCGACCGGGCCGCGCTGACCCGCGCCTGGGACTCCACCCTCGACCGGCTGACCCGGCTCGGCGCCCCGCTGGTCTACCTGCGCGACACCCCGCTGCCCGGTAAGGACGTGCCCGCCTGCCTTTCGGGCGCGCCGGCCGGCGACTGCGCCTTCCCCCGCGACCGCGGCCTCCGTCCCGACCCGCTGGCCGAGCAGATCACCGCGGGTGAGCGCCCCGGCGTCCGCCTGCTGGACGTGACCCCCCTGCTCTGCCCGGCCACCGCCGCGACCTGTCCCGCCGCACTGGACGGCATCGTGCTCTACCGCGACGACGTGCACATCACCGACACCCTCGCGGCGCGGCTCGCCCCCCGGATCGAACAGGACCTGGAGGACCTCGACCTGATCCCCACCGTCCTGTGAGGACCGCCGCGCGGTCCCCCTCATGACCGCCCTCCTGGCCGGGTGCTCGGGGCCCGGCCGGGAGGGCCTGAACCGGAAGTTGTCGCGGGCTGCCAACTCCGCAGGTGGAACCGGTGCGGCCAGGTCATAGACCGCGAGCGGGTGACGAGGAAAGGCTCTTGTTCCGCGTCCTTTCCGGAGGAGTGATCGAGTGGGTCGGCTCCGTCTTGGCCACATCGTCGTGATCGTCCTGTGTGCCGCGGCCGGGCTCGCGGTCCTCACCTTCGCGGCCGGCACGCTGGTGAACCGGGAGACGGCACCTCCGGCGCCGGAGGTGGACCTGGTCGCCGAGGCCAGGAGAATGGCCTCCGACGGGCTGAAGGACGCCAACGACTTCGGCTGCCGGCCCCGCGAGGGCTCGCCGTACCCGGTGATCCTGGTCCACGGCGCCAAGAGCACCGGGGCGGTGACCTGGCCGGTGGCGGCGCCGTACCTGAGCAAGCAGGGCTACTGCGTCTTCGCGCTCGACTACGGGTGGAGCAACTCGATCGAGGTCTCCGCCCGGGCGCTGGGGATCTTCGTCGAGGGGGTGCTCCAGGCCACCGGGGCGGAGAAGGCGGCGATCGTCGGGCACAGCCTGGGCGGGATCGTGCCCCGGGCCTACATGCGGCTGGAGGGCGGGGCGCCCAGGGTGTCGGAGCTGATCACGATGGGCGCCCCGCACCACGAGCTGACCGGGGAGCTGCGCGAGAGCTGCGGGTGGGAGACGGTCTGCGACGAGCTCCGCACCGACTCGCCGCTGATGGAGCGGCTCAACGCCCCCTCCATGGTCGAAGCCGGGGTCGGCTACACCGCCCTCGGCCTGAAGGCCGAGCAGGAGGCGGCCTCGACCTTCATCGACGGGCCCCGGGAGCAGGTCACCAACCGGATGCTCCAGGACGACTGCCCGCTCAAGGGTCTCATCGAGGGAGCGCTCGGACACAACCTGGAGACGCTGGACCCCGTGATGCTCTCCTACGTCAACAAGGCGCTGGAGTCTCCCGGACCGCTGCCCAAGGGCTACCGGCCCGACTGCTTCGCCCTCATCCTCTGAGCGCCCCTCCGCCCGCCGCTCGGTCGTCGGCGGCGGGACCCGTCTTCACCGGCGGCGCCGGCGACGTCCTCAGTCGTGATCGCCGCCCACGCCCGCGGCGCTCATCCGCCGCGCGATCTCGGCGACCACCCGCGCCCGGTGCGGCTGCAGGTAGAAGTGGCCGCCGGGGAAGACCGTCAGGGAGAAGTCCGAGACCGTGTGCGCCTCCCAGGACTTGGCCTGGGCGGCGGTGACCACCGGGTCGGCGTCGCCGACGAGGGCGGAGATCGGGGTGCGCAGCGGGGGGCCCGGACGGTGGTGGTAGTTCTCCAGCAGCCGGTAGTCACCCCGGATGTAGGGGAAGATGAGCTCGCGCATCGCGGGATGGGAGAGGATCTCCAGGTCGGTGCCGCCGAGCCGGGTCAGCTCGGCCAGGAGCCGCTCGTCGTCGTAGGCCGAGACCTGGCCTCTCCTCCTGGCCTCGTGCGGGGCCGTGGCCCCCGACACGAACAGCCTCGCCGGGCCGGTCCCCCGCGCCTCCAGCACCCGCGTGACCTCATAGGCGGTCACCGCGCCCATGCTGTGCCCGAACAGCGCGAAACGCCGGTCCAGCAGCGGGGGCATCGCCTCGGCGACCGCGCCGGCCAGTGCCTCCATGCGCTCCGGCAGCGGCTCGGTGTAGCGGTCGGCCCGGCCGGGCAACTGCACGCCGTACACCTCGACCGACTCGGGCAGCAGCGCGGACCAGTCCCGGTAGGCCGTGGCCGACCCGCCCGCGTGCGCGAAACAGATCAGCCTCGTGGTCGCTCTCGGGCGGGGCTGGAAACAGCGCAGCCAGCTCACGCGTGCCCCGCGCCCTCGGCCCGGGGGCCGCGCCGGTGCGCGCGGCCCCGCCGGCCTCCGTGTCCGTCGAAGACCGTGCGGCTCATCGATCCATGGCTCTGATCAGGCTCTTGGGCCGCATGTCGGTCCAGTTCGCCTCGATGTGGTCAAGGCAGGCCTGCCGGGTGTCCTCGCCGAAGGCGACCGTCCAGCCCGCCGGGATCTCCGCCCAGGACGGCCAGAGCGAATACTGGCCCTCGTCGTTGATCAGTGCCAGGTAGACGCCGTCGGGATTCTCGAACGGGTTGCTCATCCCAATTCCTTTCGGAGCAGTGCGGCGATCTCCGCGATCGGCCCGGGGTTCAACATGCTCTCGTGGTCGCAGGCGACCGTGTGGTCTTCGATCGTGCCGGTGACATAGGGCTTCCAGTCGGCGGCCGTGAGAATGTCGGGCTCCCGGCCGTGGGCGGCGATGACGAGGAGCACGTCGCCGTCGAAACGCCGCGGCACATGCTCCTGAGAGATCTTCACACCGTTACGGTAATTACGGTAGACCGCGAGCAATGTCTGTTCGTCGAGTGTGGCGTACCGCCCGCCCTGACCGCGTACGAACTCCATCACCTCCCCCATCTCCTCCGGCCCCCGGTAACCGGCCGCGGCGAGCAACCCGGGCAGCGCCTCGCCCCCGCCGGCGCCGATCCTCTCGCCGGGGTAGGCGTCCAGCAGGGCCAGCAGCGCCACCTCCTCGCCGTGCCCGCGCAGCTCGACGGCCATCGCGTGGGCGATCAGGCCGCCCATGGACCAGCCCGCCAGCCGGTACGGCCCGCGCGGCTGGACCTCGCGGAGGCGGCCGAGATAGTCCAGGGCCATGGCCTCGATCGACGGGGCCGTGTAGTCCGGCTCGGACAGGGCACGGGCCTGGAGGGCGTAGATCGGCTGGTCGGGGCCGAGGTGGCGGAGCAGGCCGGAGTACGGCCAGCCGAGCCCGGCGCCGGGGTGCACGCAGAACAGCGGCGGCCGGGAGCCGGCGGCGCGCAGCGGGAGCAGCACCTCCAGGCCGCCGCCCGCCTCCGGCCGTGTCTCCGGGCCGCCGGCACCGGCCAGCGCCTCGACCGTCTGGCGCGCGAACACCTCGCGCGGGGTGATCGTCAGTCCCTCCTGCCTGGCCCGGGAGACCAGCCGGATCACGCTGATGCTGTCGCCGCCCAGATCGAAGAAGCCGTCGTCGACGCCGACCCGCTCCAGGCCGAGCACCTGGGCGAACAGGCGGCACAGCACCTCCTCGGCGGGGGTGCGGGGGGCGCGCGAGGACACCGCGGCGTCCGGTCCGGGGAGAGCCGCGCGGTCCACCTTCCCGTTCGGGGTGAGCGGCAGCGCGGCCAGGGGCACCACCGTGGAGGGCACCATGTACTCGGGCAGCGCCCGCGCCGCGAACCGCCGCAGCTCCTGCGGGGTGACCGCGCCGACCACGTAGGCGACCAGCCGGTGATCCCGGGCGATCACCGACACCTGGGCGACCTCGGGATGCCGCGACAGCGTCGCCTCGATCTCGCCCGGCTCGATCCGGAACCCGCGGATCTTGACCTGGTCGTCGGCCCGCCCCAGATACTCCAGCTCCCCGCCGGCCGACCAGCTGACCAGGTCGCCGGTCCGGTACATCCGCCCGCCGTAGGGGCAGGCGACGAACCGTTCGGCGGTCAGCCCGGGACGGCCCAGGTAGCCGCGGGCCAGGCCGGAACCGGCGAGATACAGCTCGCCCGGGGCGCCCGGGGGGACCGGCCGCAGCAGGCCGTCCAGCACGTAGGCCCGCGTGCCGTCCATGGGCCGGCCGATGGGGGGCGCGGCCGGGCCGACGTGGGAGACCCGGTGGTAGGTGGCGTAGGTGGTGGTCTCGGTGGGCCCGTAGACGTGGCCGAGCGCGGTCTCCGGGCAGGCCGCCCGGACCCGGCGCATGGCCTCGGGCGAGGCCGCCTCCCCGCCGGTGAGGACCTCGCGGAGCGCCGCGAACGTACCCGGAGCCTCCTCGGCCACCAGGTTGAACAGGGCGGTGGTGATGAACAGGGCGGTCAGCCGGTGCCGGGCGACGAGGTCGCCGATCCAGCCGGGGTCGAGGTCGCCGGGCGGCGCCACGACGACCGTGCCGCCGTTGAGCAGCGGCACCCAGATCTCGTAGGTGGAGGCGTCGAAGGCGTGCGGCGAGTGCATCAGCACGCGCCGGTGGCCGTCGGCCCATCGGCGGTCGGCGGCCAGGGCCAGGACGTCGCGGTGCCGTACGGCGACGCCCTTGGGCCGGCCCGTCGAGCCCGAGGTGTACATCACGTAGGCGAGCCGGTCGGGATGGGTCCTCACGTGCGGGTCGTACTGCGGCGCGTGGCCGGCCGCCCCGGGAGTCTCCGGCGGGTCCGCGTCGACCCGGACCACCGCGGCGGCGTGCCCGAAGCCGGGCTCGCGGTCGGTGACCAGGACGGCCGCGCCGGTGTCGGCCATCACCCAGCTCATCCGCCCGGCCGGGTAGCCGTGGTGCACCGGGACGTACACGCCTCCGGCCTTGGCGATCGCCAGGGTCGCCACGACCACCTCGGCCGACCGTTCGAGCAGGACCGCCACGGGGGTCTCTGCCCGGACGCCCAGCCCGATCAGCCGGTGCGCCAGCCGGTTGGCCCGCCCGTTCAGCTCGGCGTAGGTGAGGGAGGTCGCGCCGCTCACGACGGCCTCGGCGTCCGGGGTCCGCTCCACCCGCTCGGCGAAGGCGGTCACGAGCGTCGCCGCGGCGGGGACCGCGGGGGAGTCCCCGGCCGGGGCGGGTGACCCGGTGGGAGGCGCCTCGGCCGGGGCGGGTGTCCCGATGGTGGGAGGCGCCTCGGCCGGGGTGGACGTCCCGGTGGCGGGTGTCCCGGCGGTGGCGGGTGTCCCGGCGGTGGCGGGTGTCCCGGCGGTGGCGGGTGTCCCGGCGGTGGCGGGTGTTCCGGCGGTGGCGGGCGCCTCGGCCGGAGCGGGCGCGGCTCCGCCGTTCCAGCCGTGCAGGACCTGCCGGCGCTCGTCGGCGGACAGCAGGTCGAGCCGGGCCAGCGGCAGGTCGGGGTCGGCGGCGACGGCCTTGAGCAGGCGCGTCAGGCGGTTGAGGAGCCCGAGGGCGCCGGCGCGGGGGACGACGTCGGGGCGGTGGTCCAGGCGCAGGGAGAGCCGCCTGCCGGGGACGACGGCCAGGGCGAGCGGGTAGTGGGTGGCGTCGGTGCCCGACGCCCCCGCGAGCCGCAGGCTCCCCCCGTCCCCGGCGGTGCCGAGGGCGGCGGGGTCGAGGGGATAGTTCTCCAGCACGGTCATGGTGTCGAACAGCCGCCCCAGGCCGGGCAGGCGCTGGATCTCGGCGAGCCCGAGGTGGTGGTGGGCGAACAGCTCCGCCTGTTCGGACTGCACCCGCCCGAGCAGGTCCGCCAGGGTCTCGGCGGGATCGATCCGCACCCGCACCGGGAGCGTGTTGATGAACAGGCCGATCATGCGCTCGACGCCGGGCAGCTCGGGCGGCCGGCCGGAGACGGTGCCGCCGAAGACAACGTCGTCGCGGCCGGTGAGCAGGGCGAGCAGCAGCGCCCACGAGCCCTGGACCACCGTGTTGAGGGTGAGCGACCGGGCGCGCAGGGCGGCGGTGAGACGGCCGGTGAGATCCTCGCTGAGATGGGCGCGGACCCGGCCGGGGTCGACGGGCGCACGGCCCGCGAGGTCGGGGGCGACCAGGGTGGGCCCGGCGATCCCGTCCAGGGCCCGTGCCCAGGCCCCGGCCGCCGCCGCCTGGTCCTGGCCGGCCAGCCAGGCCAGATACCCCTTGTACGGCGGGGCCGCGGGCGGTTCCGTCCCCCCGTAGAGCGCCAGCAGCTCGGCGGCCAGCAGCGGGGTGGACCAGCCGTCGAGCAGGATGTGGTGGTTGGTGAAGACCAGCCGGTGCCGGTCCGGCCCGAGCCGTACCAGGACGAAACGCATCAGCGGGGGCCTGGTGAGATCGAAGCGGCGGGCCCGCTCCTCGGCGGCCACGCCCTCGGCGTCGGCGGTGGCGACCTCCCGCCAGGGCACCTCGACCCGGCGGTGCACGAGCTGGACGGGCTCGCCGCCGGCCCGCTGCCGGAACGAGACGCGCAGGTTGGCGTGGCGGCGCGGCAGTGCCGCCACGGCGTTCCTCAGGGCGGGGACGTCGAGGGGGCCCGCCAGCTCCAGCACGAGCTGGGCGGTGTAGACGTCGGGCGCGGCCTCGTCGAACAGGGCGTGGAAGAACAGCCCCTGCTGCAGCGGCGACAACGGCAGGATGTCCTCAAGCTGACTCACGGGCACTCCACTCCGCGTCGAGTTCCGCCGCGAACGCGTCGATCTCTTCCTGGCTGATGGAGACCATCAGGTCCGAGGGGGTCAGGCCGCCTCCGGTGTGCCGGGACAGCCCGGTGAGGGCGGCGAACCACGCCTCGGCCAGCTCCCTGACCTCGGCCTCGGCGTACAGCCGTCCCGCCCATGACCAGGTCGCCCGGAGCCGGGGGCCGCCGGGCGTGTCCCGGGTGACGGCGTTGACCTCCAGCGCGTGCGGGAGCGCGAGGTCCGCCGCGTGACCGCCACCCACCGCGTCGGACTCGGGGGCCGGGGACCAGTCGGCTCCGGTGGCCGCCACGACCCGGCCGAGATAGTTGAAGGCCAGCTCGGGGACGGGACTCCGGGCCAGCTCGGGGGCGGTGTCGGGGTTGAGGTGGCGGAGCAGGCCGTAGCCGATCCCGCTGTCGGGGACGGCGCGGAGCTGTTCCTTGACCCGTTTGATCGCCCGGGCCGCCGTGGGGCCCTGGAGGTCGGCCCAGTCCGCCCGCCCGGGGTCCAGCCGGACCGGGTGGAGGGCGGTGAACCAGCCGACGGTCCGGGACAGGTCGGTGCCGGGGAAGATCTCCTCCCGGCCGTGTCCCTCCAGGTCCAGCAGGACCGAGTCCTGACCGCTCCACCTGCTCACGGCCAGCGCCAGCCCGGCGAGCAGCACGTCGTTGACCCGGGCGTGGAAGGCCGCCGGGAGCCGGGTGAGCAGCGGCTCGGTGACCTCCGCGGGCAGTTCGAGCGTGAGATGGCCCTGGGTGCCGAAGGTGTCCAGGGCCGGATCCAGCCGCCCGGTCCCGCCGCCGAGCATCCGGGTCCACAGGTCGAGTTCTCCGGCCCGGTCGCGGGCCTCGTCCTGGAGACGACGGGCCCAGGTACGGAAGGAGGTCGGCACCGGCGCCAACGCGACAACCCCACCACGCACAGCCGCCTGCCAGGCCGCGAACAGATCCGGCAACAGAATCCGCCAGGACACCGCGTCGACCGCCAGATGGTGCACCGCCACCACCAACCGCCCCGACACCCCCGGCCCGGCATCCACCCAGACCACCCCCACCATCCGGCCCGCCCCCGGATCCAACCCCGCCCGCAACAGCCCGGCCTGACCCGCGACCACCCCCGCCAGACCCCCACCACCCGCGACACCGTCGCCCGG
>NZ_JBSFPS010000083.1:0-34075 GCF_053588315.1 Streptosporangium sp. NPDC003464
CATCTACCGGGAGCTGGCCGAGGCCTATCCCGACCGTTACCGGCCCGACCTCGCCACATCCCTGTCCAACCTCGGCGTCCGTTTTTCGGCGTTGGGGCATCCGGCGGAGGCACTGCCGATGACACAGGAGGCGGTGGCCATTCGCCGGGAGCTGGCCGAGGCCTATCCCGATCGCTACCGGCCCGACCTCGCCACATCCCTGACCAACCTCGGTATCACCTTCTTGGAGCTGGGCCGTCCGACCGAAGCGGCTCGGATACAAGAGGAAGTCAAACGTTTGAGAGATGACTGACCTTGGATCGAAAGCTCCAGCGCTCGGAGAATACGACTGAGTCAGCCGCTTTTAGGCGATACGTGCGCGTGGGCGGCGCGGCCGCGACCGGCCGAAGAGCCGCAGCGCGGCCAGCGACCGCCCGACGCGCGGCGAGGCGCCGGAGGCGGCTCGCCTTTAATACCTGTAGAGAAAATCCTCATCCTGCGGCGAGGGGTGAGGCCAGCCGTGTGAAGGACCGCCCTCGCGGAATCTCCCGTTACGTTCCCTCGCGAGGGAGACGACGCGGGGCGACCCTCCGGCTGCTCGCCGGGGCCGGCGTGGTCGGCGTGGAGCCTTCCCACCTTGGTCACCAGCGTCCGGTCACTGTAGGCGGCGCGCATCCAGGCATCGGGGTCTCCGGAGCCGTCGTGCACCGCATAGCCGTCGCCATCGGAGGTGAACCATCGGGGGACGAACACGTGCCGGGGGGTCGAAGCGACCGCTGCACGCCAGCGTGAGTCAGGGTGGGTGTGAGCTTGTTCCGCTTTGACGGTGGTGGTCAGGCCGCGCAGGTGGCCTCGTAGGCGGCGGGACTACGGTATTCGAGGCTGCTGTGCAGACGATGCAAGCGCGGCCGTTGCGCTGGGCGGTGGACATGCTGCTTCTGGCGTTGGTACGTCCAAGAGGACGACGCAAAGCTACCTGAGCGCAGCCCAAGATCAGGGCACGCACAGGGCACATGACGCCAAGATTCACCGAGATTCGATGAGATCTAAGAAGACAAGAAATCGCAGCTCAGGGCAGGTATAGACGCCTTAGCTGCAGGTGGGACACCTCGCCGGTCTACTTGTAGCGGAAGTAGACGAACAGACGGCCGTGGTTCTTGGCGTCCTTGTCGATGCGGTGGTAGAGGGCCTTGATCTCCTTCTGCTCAAGGAAGCGCAGGACCTTCTTCTTGAGCTGGCCCGAGCCCTTGCCGGGGATGATCTCGACCTCGGTGGCCTTCTTCCTGATGGCCTCGTCGATGATGCCCCGCAGCGCTTTGTCGATCTCCCCGCCCCGGTTGAAGATCGGGTGCAGATCCAGCTTGAGCTTCAACCGGGCCTCCCACAGGTCGCTTCGGACCAGTTTACGCACAGCGGACCGTCACGCACCGGCCTCGGCCGCGCGTCACCCGCGGCAGGGCCGCCGCCCGGGAGGGTTCCCGCGCCGGATACCGGCGCCGCCGTACGGGCCGTCTCCGGCGGCGGGGTGCCGGCCGTCAGCCGTGCCGGCGTCCCGTCAGGCCGCTGGGCTGACCGAGTATTTAAATTTGACCAATTCGGCCGGTGATTGTGGCAATTCCACGATCTAGGCAAATAAATGATCGCTAGTTAGGCTCCCTGTCATGATCGGCCGCCTTTACAGGTGGCCGTTCTCTCGTCACCCAACGGGGAGGGTCGAGTCCTCCTCAGCCATGCCCTGATCCAGGCATGCCCGGGTGACCCGACGCCTCCCACCGGCGTGACGTGGTCATGCGTCCCTACAGGGAGGTCTCGTTGCCAAGCACGTCCCACCTATCACGGACCGGCCGCGTGGCGGTGCTCGCCGCCGCCGTCGGACTCGTCGCGGCGATGGCGCCGCCGGCGAGCGCGGCTCCCACCCCCACCCCGAGCGCCAAGAAATGGACGGCGACCCCGCTGACCGGGGGTGAACCGGTCCAGGGCGCCAAGTCCACGACCGGCAAGCTCGCCGAGAGCGACCAGGCGCTGCTGAAGTCCACCTCGGGTGCCACGGTCAACGTGATGGTCAAACTCGACTACGACTCCTACGCCGCCTATCAGGGCGGACTCGAAGGCCTTCCCGCCACAAGCCCCGCAAAAACCGGCAAGGCTCTCGATATCAAAAGCGCCGACGCCAAGAAATACGAAAAGCACATCGAGGACGTCGAGAACACCTTCCTCGCCGGACTCGCCAAGAGCGTTCCCGGCGCCAAGGCCGGGCAGAAGCTGCGCACGGTCTACGGCGGCATCGCACTGCGGATCCCGGCCAACAAGGCGGCCGAGGTGCTGAAGCTGCCGGGCGTCGCGGCCGTCCAGGAGGACAGGCCCGAGCAGCTCCTGACCGACTCCAGCGCCTCCTTCATCGGGGCTCCGACGATCTACAGCAAGCTGGGCGGCAGCGCCTCCTCGGGCAAGGGCGTCGTCGTCGGCATCCTGGACTCCGGCGCCTGGCCGGAGCACCCCCAGTTCGCCGACCCCGGCACCCTGCCCGCCACGCCCCCCACCAAGGACGGCACCTCGCGCGTCTGCAACTTCGGGGACAACCCGCTGACCCCGGCGGCCGACCCGTTCGCCTGCAACCGCAAGCTGATCGGCGGCGCGCCGTTCCTCGACACCTACAACGCGGTGTTCGGCGGCGAGGTCTACCCCGACAGCGCCCGTGACTCCAACGGCCACGGCACCCACACCGCGACCACCTCGGCCGGCGGCCCGGTGGCCGACGCCAACCCGCTCGGCATCAGCCGCGGCCCGATCCACGGGATCGCCCCGGCGGCGCACGTGTCGGTCTACAAGGTCTGCGGGGCGCAGGGCTGCTTCCCCTCCGACTCCGCGCAGGCGGTGGGCCGGGCGATCCTCGACGGCGTCCGCGTGATCAACTTCTCGATCTCCGGCGGCACCTCCCCCTACAGCGACCCGGTGGAGCTGGCCTTCCTCGACGCCTACGCGGCGGGCGTGCTCGTGTCGGCCTCGGCCGGCAACGAGGGGCCCGGGGCGGCGACCGCCAACCACCTCAGCCCGTGGGTGACCACGGTGGCGGCCTCCACGCAGAGCAGGACGTTCCAGTCCACGATCACGCTGGCCGGCTCGGGCGGCGCGACGGCCACGCTCAAGGGCGCCTCCATCACGGCCGGCATCAACTCGCCGCTGCCGGTGGTGCTCGCCTCGGCCCCGCCGTACTCCAACGCGCTGTGCACGGCGCCCGCCCCGCCGGGCCTGTTCACCGGCAAGATCGTCGCCTGCCAGCGCGGCCCCAACCGGGTGCTCAAGAGCCACAGCGTGCTCCAGGGCGGCGCGGCCGGCATGATCCTCTACAACGCCACGCCGCTCGACGTGATGACCGACAACCACTGGATCCCGACGGTCCACCTCGACAAGCCGGAGGGCGACGCGCTGCTGGCCTTCCTGACGGCCAACCCGGGTGCGACCGGCAAGTTCACCCAGGGCACCAAGACCACCTGGCAGGGCGACGCGATCACCACGTTCTCCTCCCGCGGTCCGGGCGGCGACTTCCTCAAGCCGGACGTCACCGCGCCCGGCCTGCACATCCTGGCCGGGACCACGCCGACGCTGGAAGGCCCGGCGGGCGGCCCGCAGGGCAACCTGTACCAGGTCATCGCGGGCACCTCGATGTCGTCACCGCACGTCGCCGGCGCCTCGGCGCTGGTGTTCGCGCTGCACCCGGACTGGACCCCGGGTCAGGTCAAGTCCGCGCTGGAGACCACGGCCAAGACCTCGGTCACCAAGCAGGACCGCGTCACCCCCGCCGACCCGTTCGACTTCGGCGGCGGCCGCATCGACCTGAGCAAGGCCGGTGACCCGGGCCTGACCCTGAACGAGACCGCGGAGAACTTCGCCGCCTCGGCCGGCGACGAGCTGAACCGCATCGACCTCAACCTGCCCTCGGTGAACGCCCCGACCATGCCGGGTCTCATCACCGCCAAGCGGACCTTCACCAACGTCACCGACAAGACGCTCACCTACGACGCCTCGGGCACGACCGTGAGCGGGGCGAACATCACGGTGCTGCCGCCCCGCTTCAGCGTCAAGCCGGGCAAGAGCGTCAAGCTCACCGTGGTGGTCACCGCGCCGGACCTGCCCGAGGGGCAGTACTTCGGCCAGGTGAACCTCAAGCAGTCGGGCGGCAGCCGCGACCTGCACCTGCCGGTCGCGTTCTTCCGCAAGGAGGGCGCCGTCCCGGTCGAGCAGACCTGCGTGCCGGACACCATCGCCCGCGACAGCGGCGAGTCCACCTGCACCGTGAGCGTGCAGAACACCACCCTCAAGGACGCCGAGGTGACGGCGGTCAGCACGCTGGACAGCAAGCTGCGGCTGAACTCCGTGACCGGCGCCACCAAGGTCGGCTCGCAGATCGCGACGGCGAAGACCACCCTCACGGCCCGGCAGCCGGACCGGCCCGGCATCGCCCCGGGCACCGGGCCCGCGCCCTACCTGCCGCTGGACGCCTACGGCATCACGCCGACGCCGATCGGCGACGAGCAGGCGCTGAACTTCACCGTCCCGCCGTTCAAGTACGCGGGCAAGACCTACACCCGGATCGGCGTCGTCTCCAACGGCTACACGGTCGCGGGAGGCACCGCGGGCTCGGCCGACATCGAGGCCGCGCCGCAGTCGCTGCCGGACCCGGCCACCCCGAACAACGTGCTCGCCCCCTACTGGACCGACCTGGACGGCGCCGGCGCGCCGGGCGTCTACGTCGGGACGCTGACCGACGGCGTGAGTGACTGGCTCGTCGTCGAATGGCGCCTCAACGTCTACGGCACGACGGACGCCAAGGTGTTCCAGCAGTGGATCGGGCTGAACGGGGAAGAGGACATCACCTACACCTACGACCCGGCCAACCTGCCCGGCGACATGCCGGCGAGCTACGGCCTGACCGTCGGCGCCGAGAACGACGAGGGTACGGCCGGCGGCCAGATCACCGGGCCGCCGACCCAGGACCTCCGCGTGACCAGTACCCCCGGCGCCCCCGGCGGCACCCTGACCTACACGATGAAAGTCAAGGGAGTCAGCACGGGCACCGGGACGGTGACGACGGGCACGTCGACACCGCAGGTGAAGGGCATCACGATCGAGGTCGACAAGATAACCGTGCAGTAAGGAAGCGGTAGGGATCCGTGGGGCCCGGCACCGGCGTGCCGGGCTCCACCGGGCCTCAGCGGTGCAGGTAGTCGACCAGGTATGCCTTCTCGGTCTCCAGCGACTCGATGGCGCTCTTGACCACGTCACCGATGCTCACGATCCCGGCCAGCCGCCCGCCGTCCATGACCGGCACGTGCCGGATGCGGTGCGTGGTCATGGTCTGGCGCAGGTCGTCGACGTTGGCGGTGGGCGGGCAGGTATGGACGTCGGTCGTCATGATGGACGACACCGGGGCGGTCAGCACGCCGGCGCCGCGGTCGTCGAGCCGCCGCACCACGTCGCGTTCGGAGACGATGCCCGCGATCGACGAGCCGTCCTCGGAGACCACCACGGCGCCGATGTTGTGCGCGGCGAGGACTGCCAGGAGCTCGGTCACCGTCGCCTCGGGACGGATGGTCGTCACGTCCGCTCCCTTGCCTTGCAGAATCGTACCGATCAGCATCGACATCACCTCGGTTCAACCTGGCTGGGGTATCCCTAACCATTGCCCCGCCGGCTCTCTGTCTAAGCACCCCTCGCGGCAAAGGCCGTGACTGTCACGTCACCGGCAGTAATCGCACCGCGTCGAGGGCCAGGGCGAGTTCCACGATGTCCAGCGGGCGGGCCAGGGAGCGCCCGGTGAGCTGCTCGATGCGGCGGATGCGGTTGAAGACCGTGTTGCGGTGGCAGTAGAGCTGCCCGGTGGTGCGCATCGCCGAGCCCTCGCAGCGCAGCCACGCCTCCAGCGTGCCGAGCAGCACCTCCCGGTCGGCCGGGTCGAGGGCGAGGATGGGCCGCAGCACAGCGCCGCTGAGGTGGCCGGCGAGTTCGGGCTGGCTGACCACCGGCGCGGCGGGCAGCCGGTCCTCCAGCAGCGCGATCTCCGGCCCCTCCCCCACGCAGGTCCGCAGGGCGAGCTCGGCGAGCCTGCGCGCCCGGCCCAGCTCGGTCAGCCCCTCGACCACCGGGCTGATCCCGGCGCAGCCGGTGACGTGGGGCGCAGTTCGCGGGCCAGGTCCTCCACCCCCGCCTCGCGGAGCAGGGCGACCGCGACCTCGTAGTCGGGGCGCATCCGCCACAGCAGCCGCATGGCGCCCAGGGCCGCCGGGCGGACCGCGTCGTCCTGGTGGTCGTGACGGCCCGGCAGCCGGGTGATGACGACCGCGTAGCGGCCGAGTTCGGGCAGGTCCAACGCGGCGGCGGCGATCGTCGGCGACGCCCTCAAGAAGGCCTGCCAGGGCAAGGACCTGAGCCGTGCCGCCATCGTCGCCGCGCACCGCAGCCAGTCGTCCTGGGGCGGCGACTACGGCACGGTCATGGACTTCACCATGTTCGACAGGCCCGCGGCCCGGGCGTCCTTCGTCGTCAAACCGGACAAGACCGCACTCGGCGGCGCCGTGGTCCTCAAGGAGGCGGCGGTCTCCGACCTGGCCAGGGACTACACGGTGCCGGTCGGCTGATCGCCGGTCCCCGGCAGGGCCCGCACCCCCTAAAGTTGGGGGATGCGGGCCCTGTCGGCGGCAAGTAGTGTGTGAAATACCACACACCTTCGCTCCCGGGGACACGATGACCGAGAAGCTCAACACCGGCAGCCACGACCTGCCGATCTCCGACGCCCTCGCCGCGTTCATGGCGACCGGCTGGGCCGACACCCACCGCGACGACCTGACCGCGCTGCCGCTGGCCACCTACACCGCCAAGCGGCGCGCCGCGCTCGCCGCGCGCTTCCCCGGCGAGCGGCTCGTCATCCCCTCCGGCACGCTCAAGGCCCGCAGCAACGACAGCGACTACCGCTTCCGGCCGCACAGCGCGTTCACCTATCTCACCGGCGACCAGGAGCCGGGCAACGTGCTGGTCATCGAGCCGTCCGGGGCGGCGACGCTGTTCCTGCGGCCGCGCTCGCCGCGCTCGGCGCCGGGGACGGCCGGGCAGGAGTTCTACCGGGACCGCCGCTACGGCGAGTTCTGGGTGGGCCGCCGCCCCGACCTGGCCGAGGCCGAGTCGCTCTACCTGATCGACTGCGCGGCCGTGGACAGGCTGGACGACGCGCTCGGCGGGCCCGCGCGGGTGCTGCGCGGGGTGGACGCCTCGGTGGACGCCCGGGTCTCCCCGCACGACGGGGACGGCGAGCTGGAGACGTTCCTGTCCGAGATGCGGCTGATCAAGGACGAGTGGGAGATCGCCGAGCTGCAGTTCTCGGTGGACGCGACCGCCCGCGGGTTCGAGGACGTGGTGCGGGCGCTGCCCGCGGCCCTGGCCCACCGGCGCGGCGAGCGCTACCTGGAGGGGGTCTTCGGCCTGCGCTCCCGGCTGGAGGGCAACGCGGTCGGCTACGACAGCATCGTGGCCTCCGGCGCCCACGCGTGCGTGCTGCACTGGATCCGCAACGACGGCCGGCTGAACGAGAACGACCTGCTGCTGCTGGACGCGGGGGTGGAGACCGACAACCTCTACACCGCCGACATCACCAGGACCCTGCCGCTGTCGGGACGCTTCAGCCCGATCCAGCGCCAGGTCTACGAGCTGGTCTACGAGGCCCAGAGCGCGGCCATCGCCGTCCTGCGCCCGGGAGCGAGGTTCCGCGACTTCCACCAGACGGCCATGCGGGTCATCGCCGAGGGACTGCGCGACTGGGGTGTGCTGAAGATCAGCGCGGACGAGGCGATGGAGCCCGACAGCGGCCTGTACCGCCGCTACACCCTGTGCAGCAGCGGCCACATGCTCGGCATGGACGTGCACGACTGCGCCAAGGCCCGCTCGGAGGTCTATCTCGACGGCGTGCTGGAGGAGGGCCAGGTGCTGACCGTTGAGCCCGGCCTCTATCTCCAGCCGGACGACCTGACGCTCCCGCCGGAGCTGCGCGGCATCGGCGTGCGCATCGAGGACGACCTCGTCGTGACCGCCGACGGCGCCCGCCTGATGTCGGCCGGGCTGCCCCGCCACCCCGACGAGATCGAGGGCTGGATGAGCGCGATCTCCAGCTGACCGCGGCGCCCGGCCACGCTCCGCCGCGTCCGGCGGCGGCGCCGTACCGCGCGCCCGATCCTCATGACCACCTGCGGAAAGTGTGAGGCCCTGACAAGATGTGATCTGGGCCTCATCCCTTTTCATCAAATTACCCAGGAGCCATCGACTTACTGGACTACCCGTCAGTAGGGTGACTGATCCATGGTCGGAGTCGCGAGCCCCGAGGTGGTCATGGCACAACGGACGGCGCACTGATGGCGGTCGGCGGGCAGGACGGGGTCACCGGTTACCTCGCCCGCAGGAGCACGGACATGCTGGGCCGGGTCGGCGACATGTCGGTGATCGCGCTCGAGGGCTTCCGCCGCACCTGGGACGTCCGGACCTGGTTCTGGGAATACGTCCAGCAGTGCTGGTTCCTCGCCCGTGTCACCAGCCTGCCCGTCCTGCTCGTCTCCCTCCCCCTGGGCGCGACCGTCGCCCTCCAGGTGGGCCAGCTGGCCTGGCAGCTGGGCGCCTCCTCGGCCACCGGCGGCGCCGTGGTGGTCGGCCTGGTCCGCGAGGTCGCCCCGATGGCCTCGGCCCTGCTCATCGCGGGCGCCGGAGGCTCGGCCATGACCTCCGACATCGGCGCCCGCAACATCCGCGACGAGCTGGCCGCCATGGAGGTGATGGCGGTCAACCCGGTCCACCGCCTGGTCACCCCCCGGCTGTGGGCGGCGAGCACGGTGGCCGTGCTGCTCGTGCCGCTGGTCATCGTGGCCGGGGCGGGCGGCGGCTACTTCTTCAACGTCGTCATCCAGGGCGTCACCCCCGGCGCCTACTTCGACGGCGCGGTGTCCCTGCTGGTCACCAGCGACCTGCTGGTCACCCTGTTCAAGGCGTGGATCTTCGGCTTCATCGCGGCGATCATGTCGTGCTACTTCGGCATGACCTGCCAGACCAGCCCGGTCGGCGTGGGACGCGCGGTGAACCAGTCCACGGTCGTCACGTTCATGCTGGTGTTCGCGGTCAACTACGTGGTCACCATGATCTACTTCCTCGCCTACCCGCCCAGGCCCCTGTGATGGCGACGATCCCGGGCGCGCGCACCGCCGGATTCCGCGCCTACGGCGTGCTGCGCGACCTCGCGGACCGCCTGGCCTCGCTGTCGGACTGGCCGCTGTTCCTGTGGAAGGTCGTCTTCTACTCGCTGCGGGACATCGTCTTCCGGATGAAGTTCACCAAGGTCGTGCTCCGTCAGGTCAGCGACGTGGTGGTGGGCGTCGGCGCGACCGTCATCGGCGGCGGCATGGTCTTCGTGGCCTTCACCATGGCCTTCGCGGTCGGCGCCACCGTCGGCCTGCAGGGCTACCAGGGTCTGCAGGCGATCGGCGCCGAGTCCTTCATCGGCCTGGTGGGCAGCTTCGCCAACGTCCGGGAGATCACCCCGATCATCGCGGCGGTCGCGCTCGCGGCGCAGGTCGGCTCGTCCTTCACCGCCGAGCTGGGCGCGATGCGGATCTCCGAGGAGATCGACGCGCTGGAGGTGATGGCCATCAACGCCTTCACCTACCTGATCTGCACCCGGGTGGTGGCCGCACTGATCGCGCTGGTCCCGGTCTACCTGATCGCCCTGTTCGCCAGCTTCTTCGCCACCCGGCTGATGTGCACGGTCCTGTTCGGCATGTCGCCGGGCGTCTACGACTACTACTTCTATCTCGGCCTGCCGCTGATCGACATCGTCTACAGCGTGATCAAGGTGATCGTCTTCGCCTTCGCCGTCATCAGCATCCACTGCTACTACGGGTTCAACGCCACCGGGGGCCCGGTCGGCGTGGGGACCGCGGCCGGGCGGGCGATCCGCCAGTCGATCGTCACCGTCATCCTCCTCAACCTGCTGCTGTCCTACCTGTTCTGGGGCAACGGCAGCGGCGTGAAGCTGACGGGGTGAGCGGCGATGGCGCGCGGTGAAGTCCCCCTGCCGGTCCGGCTGGCGATCTCGCTCGGCGTGGTGCTCGCGCTCGTCCTGGCCCTCCTCCTCGTCATCCGGGCCGCGGCGCAGGTGAGCGGCATGCGCGTGACCGCCGTGTTCACCCACGCCGGGCAGGGGCTGGACCCCAACTCCCCCGTCAAGATCCGCGGCATCACGGTGGGCGGGGTCAGCTCCGTCACCCTCGACCCCGAGGGCCGGGCCGTGGTCGCCATGCACGTGGAGCCCGGGGTCAAGGTGCCCGAGACCGTCACCGCCGCGATCGAGCCGACCTCGGTCTTCGGCCCCAAGTTCGTCAACCTCGTCCTCGGCTCCGGCGAGACGGACGGCCCCTACCTGGCCAGCGGCGCCGTCATCACCAGGACGGAGGCGCCCAAGGACCTGTCGGACTCCCTCACCGACGCCTACGAGGGGCTGGGCGCGGTGGACCCCAAGGACATCACGACCATCGTGCACACCCTGGGCCGCGGCCTGGACGGCAAGGGCCCGCAGATCGCGGAGATCGTCGACGACACCGGGAAGATCGTCGAGGTGGCCCACCGGCGCCGCGGCGAGTTCCGGCGGTTCATCGGCGACGCCGGGGCGCTGAGCGCCGCGCTGTCCGACAAGGGCGACGAGCTGGTGGCGATCTCCTCCGACCTCAACGTGATCACCCCGGACCTGCTGAAGCGGGCCGACAAGGTCCGCGCGCTGCTGCGGGAGTTCGACGAGATCTCGCACCTGAGCGCGCACGGCCTGCGCAAGCACCGCAAGGACCTCAAGGCCGCGGTGAACGCCGGGGAGCGCGCGGCCGCGCTGCTCTACGCGCAGCTCGGCATCGCGGGCGACGGGGTGCGCGGGCTGAACCAGATCCTCACCGTGCTGAACGACCTGGTCTCGGGCGAGGGTCCGGACGGCGCCAACCAGATCAAGATGGAGGCCTTCGTCGCGACCGACATCTGCGAGCTGTTCGTCGGCGCCTGCGGCCCCACGAACGGCAGGTGAGCCCTTTGGCCCGGTCGAGAGAGCAGATCCAGCGCCGCTGGACGCTCGCCAAGTTCGTCCTCTTCCTGCTCGTGACGGGCACCCTGACCGTCCTGATCGGCGCCCAGATCGCCCGGGTGAGCCTCGGCGACACCTACCGCCTCGTGGCCACCTTCGACGACGTCTCCGGGCTGCACGAGGGCGACCAGGTGAAGATCGCGGGCGCGCCGGTCGGCCAGGTCGAGTCGATCGAGGTGGTCGACGGCCGGGCCGAGGTCGTGCTCGGCGTGCAGGCGGCGGTCAAGGTGCCCTCCGACAGCTCGGCGGCGGTCCGGTGGCGCAACACGATCGGCCAGCGGGTGGTCTATCTGGAGCCGGGCACCGCCCCGGACATGCTGGGCGACGGGGCCCGCGTGAAGCTGACGAGCTCGGTGGTGGACATCGGCGAGCTGGTCAGCGACCTCGGCCCGCTCACCCGGAGCCTGGACCCCGACCAGATCAACCAGCTGCTGACCGCGGCCGGCGAGGCGCTGGACGGCAACCAGGAGAACATCCCCGAACTGGTCGACAACCTCAACGACCTGACCACCACGGTCGCCGAACGCAAGAAGATCATCAAGGGGCTGCTGGAGGACTACGCCACGGTGACCGGCGTGGTCGCCCGCAGGGACCGGCAGATCTCCCGGCTGGTGGACAACCTGGTCGCGCTGACCGGTGCGTTCGCCCGGAACCGTGAGCTGGTCGACGACGCCCTGGTGGAGCTGTCCGCCACGGTCAGGGTCAACGACCAGGTGCTCGGCCGCAACTCCCGGGAGTTCGGCCGGATGGTCGACAGCATGACCCGGCTCACCGGCGGCATCCGGCGCAACATCAGCAGCGTGGAGAAGGTGCTCAACACCATCACCCCGCCGCTGCGGCGCTCGTTCCAGGTGACCGGCCGGGGCCACTTCGTCACCACGGCGGTGCCCTGCCTGGCGCTGGGCCCCCTGCCCTGTCCCTATCCGATGAGCAGTCCCCCGCCGCTGCGCGGCAGTCTCAAGCTCACCAGCACGGGGAACCTGCGGCGAGTGCTGGTGGGGCCCTGATGGCGCTGAAGTCGTTCCGCGACCGCAACAAGACCGTCGTCGGCCTGGTGTCGATGACGGCCCTCGCCGCCGTCCTGGTCGCCACCTTCCTCGTCGGCAACCTCGGACTGCTGGAGGGCGGCTACACGATGTCGGCGGTGCTGCCCGACTCCGCCGGCCTGCGCTCCGGCAACGACGTGCGCGTGGCGGGCGTCCCGGTCGGCAAGGTCACCGAGGTCCGCGCCGACTACGGCCAGGGACACGTCGTGGTGACCTGGAAGGTGGACGACGGGATCAGGCTCGGCCCGCAGACCCGGGCCGAGATCACCCTGTCGAACCTGCTGGGCGGCCGCTACGTCAAGCTCACCGGACCGGTCACCCGCCCCTACATGGACGAGCTGCCCGAAGAGAGACGGCGGATCCCGATGTCGCGGACCAGCACCCCCGTGCTGGTCACCGACGCGCTCAAGGACGCCACCCGGCTGGTGCAGAGGCTCGACACCGACTCGGTCGACAAGCTCCTGACGGAGCTGGCCGAGCTCAGACCCGCCCGCAAGGGCAGGGTCAGCAAGCTGCTGGACAACATCGGCGAGCTGTCGGAGATCATTAGCGAGAGCGAGCCGCAGCTGCGGAGGCTGCTGGACAACGGCAACAAGATCATGGACGTGCTGGAGACGAAGGACGCGCAGCTCGGCCGGCTGATCGACTCGATCGAGATCATGCTCGACGAGCTGCGCCGCCGCCGCGACGAGCTGAAGTCCCTGCTCGGCGACGGCAGCGACCTGGTCAACAGCATCACCACACTGGTCACCGAGCACGAGAAGAACCTGATCGCGGTGGTCGACGACATGACCGCGATCGGCAACCGGCTCGACTCCACCAGCGGCAAGGCGCTCAACTCCGTCCTCGCCTGGGTCGGGCCCACCTTCTCCGGGCTGGCCACCGCCGGGGGCCAGGGCCCGTGGGTGGAGGCCATCGCCACCGGGCTCGGCCCGATCAACCCCGAGGTGCTCGGCGCCATCCGCAAGGACAGGAACAGCCGATGACACGCCGCAGACCGCGAGGGACGGGCCGCGCACACCACGCGCCCGGGAGCGGAGCGACCCGGATGACACGTGGACCGGTGGGGACGGGCCGCGCGCCCGGGAGCCGACACCCCCTGAGGAGAACGGCCGCGGCGCTCCTCGCCGGGGTGCTGCTGCTGTCGGGAGGAGGCTGCTCGCTGCTGCCCGGCGGGGCGTCGCCGTACCGGCTGACGGCCTATTTCAGCGCGGCGCCCTCCCTGTACGAGCAGGCCAAGGTGAAGGTGCTGGGCCTGGACGCCGGGACGGTGGACAAGCTCACCGTCGAGGGTGACCGGGTCCGGGCGGATCTGATCATCGACGGGGAGGTGCCGCTGCCCGCCGGGGTCAAGGCGGTCGTGGCCGCGCAGAACACGCTCGGCGAGCGGAACGTGGTGCTGCACCCGCCGTGGAAGCCCGGCCAGGCCAGGATCGCCCCCGGTGCGGTGATCCCGCTGGAGCGGACCGACCTGCCGGTGGAGATCGACGACGCCCTGGAGGCGTTCACCAAGCTCACCGACGCCCTCGACACCGACAAGATGGGCGAGGTGGCCGGGAACCTGGCCGACACGGTCAGGGGCCGGGGCGGGCAGATCAACCGGGCGCTGGCCGACGCCGCCTCGCTGACCCGCACCCTCTCCGGACAGGACCAGCAGCTCATCGAGCTGGCCGACGGCCTCAACCGGCTCGCCTCCAGCCTCAACCGGCGCGAGGGCCAGGTCAAGACGGCCATCGACGCCTTCGCCGAGGCCAGTGCCACCCTCGCCGACGAGCGCCGGCGCATGAAGCGCTTCATCACCGGCCTGGCGGAGTTCGTGCAGCGGGGAGACGTGCTGATCGAGGCCTACCAGAAGAGACTGCCCAAGGGCGTGGCCAACCTGGCCGAGCTGGTGCTGACCATGAAGGTCAACAGCGAGTCCGCGGCCGCGGCCATCGCCGGGGCCCGCGAGTTCGTCGACAACCTGATCCTGTCCTGGGACCGGGAACACCATGTGATCAAGATCCGCCTGGTGCTCAACGCGATGACCCGGGCCTGGCTGAGGCCGCTGTTCGAGGCACTGGGCCTGGGCAAGGTGCCGTGCCTGCCCGGAGAGCTGAGCAACTGCGCCGGGGAGAGGGCGAGGCGGTGAGCGCGGTACGGCGGGCCGGCCGCCGGGCGGACGGGAGCGGTGGATGACCTGCGGGAAGGGAGGGCGCCGGATGAGGACCTGGACACGGCTGACCGCGGGGCTGGCCGGGCTCTGCCTGACGGCGGCGTGCACCCTGCAGACCGTCGGGGCGCCGACCGGCGAGCTGACCCTGACCGCGACCTTCGACGACGTGCAGAGCCTGGTGGCCGGGCACAGCGTGCAGATCTCCGACGTCCGGGTGGGCAGCGTGACCGACATCCGCCTGGAGGGATACCGCGCGAAGGTCACCATGTCCGTCGAGGACGGCGTCCGGGTGCCCGAGGGCACGAGCGCCGTCGTGGCCAAGACCTCGATCCTGGGTGAGAACTACGTCGAGCTGAAGCTGCCCGCGGGCAAGGACATGACGGGCGGGCCGTTCATGCGCAGCGGCTCGGCGATCGCCGAGACCTCGGTCGAACCGGACATCGAGCAGGTCACCGAGCGGGCCGGGCCGCTGATCGACGCGCTCGGCGCCCAGGACGTGAACGCCGTCCTGGACGCGGCGGCCACCGGCCTCGGCGGCAAGGGGAAAGATCTCAACCGGCTGCTCAGGCAGATCACCGAGGTCACCGCCGCCTACGCCGAGACCCGCCAGGACCTGGCCCGCACCATAGACGGCCTGGCCGAGCTCGGCGACGACCTCGCCAAGGGCAGCGGGGAGCTGGACCGGCTGCCCGGCACGCTCGCCGACGCCACCGCCCGGCTGAACCACGGCCGCAAGCACGTGAAGAAGACCCTCCAGGAGCTGACCGCGCTGGCCCGCGAGGTCAACCGCACCGTCTATCCCAGACACGCCGCCCGGCTGCGCACCCTGTTACATGAGCTCGACGCGGTTTCCACCTCGATGGTCCGCGGTAAGGAAGACCTGAAGGTCCTGGTCAGCCGCATACAGCGGTTCATCGACCTGCCACCGATCGTGGTGAACGGCCAGCTGCTGACCTTCGTCTGGCTCAAGGGGCTGCTGCTGCCCAAGCCGAAGAAGAGCAGCGACCGGCCGCGTCCGCCCAACCCGGTGGACGACTTCCGCCTGCTGCTGGAGCCGCCACGATGAGGAACCGCATCTGGATCAACCTCGGTTTCTTCGTGGTGCTCGGCGTGGTGATGACCGTGTGGGCGTTCACCAGCATCATCAAGCTCGACGTCATCGAGCGGCCGTACCGGATCAACGCGGAGTTCCTGTCCTCCCCCGGTCTGGTGCGGGGCTTCGACGTGGCCTATCTCGGCGTCCGGATCGGCCGGATCGACGACGTGGCGCTGGCCCCGGGCAGGATCGTGGTGGGCCTGAGCATCAACCGCGACGTACGGCTGCCGCAGGGCGTCACCGCCGAGGTACGCCGCAAGTCCGCCATCGGTGAGCCGTACGTGGAGATCTCCCCACCCGGCGCGGGAGCCGGCGGCGGCACCCTGGCCGCGGGCGCCACCATCCCGCTGGCCCGGACCTCGGTCCCGCTCGACTACAGGAAACTGTTCGACGGGGTCGGCAAGCTGCTGAACGCGGTGCCGCCGGAGGACGCCCGGACCATCGTGCACGAGCTGGCGACGGGACTGAACGGCCGGACGACCTCGATCCGCGAGATCGTGGACAACGCGCACGGCCTCACCGCGACCCTGGCCGACAACACCGACCTGCTGGACGATCTGTCGGTGGAGCTGACCCGGCTGACCGGCACGCTGGCGGGCAGGCGCGAGAAGCTGTCCCAGGGGGTGACCGACCTGGCCGGGGTGACCCGGTCGATCCGCGAGTCCCGCAGGCAGCTCTACGCCGCCCTCGACCACGGCCCCGGCTTCTTCCGCCAGGTCGACGACCTGCTCAACACCGCCCGCCCCGGCCTGTCCTGCGCGCTGACCGCGGCGGGCATGAACCCCGGCGTGGTGTTCACCCCCCGGAACCGGGCGCACGTCAACCACCTGCTCCGGACCGTGCCCACCGCCCAGGCGCTCCTGGCCGACGTGGTCGACAGGCGGGCCGACGGGGCGTACGGCAGGACCACGTTCGTCCTGAGCGTCCCCGGCGGCCCCCGGGTGCCGCTGGAATACCGTGGCCCGCTGCCCCCGCCGAAGGTGCAGGGGCTGCGCTCCTGCCCGAAGGGCGCCCCGGTCAAGGCGTCCACCAGGACCGACGACGACGAGGACCGCGGTCCGCACCCCACCGACGGCTCCTGGGCCGGCGACGGCCCGGCCGGTGAGACGACACCGACACCGCAGGAGAGCGACGGGCCGTCCGACGTCCCCGACGCCGAGGACTCCGGCCCGGCCGCCACTCCCTCGGTGGGCGCCGACCGGGCCTCGGACTCCGCGGGCCAGGACCTCACCCCCTTCATCGCCGCGATCCTCTTCGCCGTCGCCATCTCCGGCGGCGTGCTCGGCTGGATCGCCGTCGGCCGGGCGTCTCGCCGCCGTGAACAGGAGTAAGCAGATGAGCCCAGTCCCTCAGCAGCCCGAAGAGCTCCCTCAGGAAACGGGTTCAGGCCGCGGTGAGGTCCCCGAGGACGGCGGGGAGCCCACCCAGCCGGACCCCGCGGCCGTGCCCGCCACCGGCTCGGCGCCGGACCGGGCCGCCCCGGACAATGCCGCCCCCGACGGAGCGGCGCCGGACCGGGCCGCCCCGGACCAGGTGACACCGGAAGGGGCGGCGCCCGAAGAGGCGGCCGGGGGCGGGGAACGGGGCCGCCTCGCGGGGACCGGGAGATGGCGCGGCAGGCTGGTGGGCGCGGTCGCGGCCATGGCGTTCGCGGCGACGGCGGCGACCGCCGTGCTCCAGTGGATGGCCGCCGACCGCCTGGCCGAGGAGAAGGCCGATCGCAGCGCGGTGTCCGCGCGGGCGGGCGAGTTCGCCGTGGCCCTGCAGACCTACGACTACTCCGACCTCCAGTCCTATCGCGACCAGGTCTTCGCCATCTCGGGCGAGGACTTCGAGAAGACCTACGACGAGGCTTTCAGCCCGCTGGAGGGCGTGATCACGTCGATGAAGGCCAACTCGTCCGCCTCGGTCCGGGGCGTCTACGTCGCGGAGGTCGCCGAGGGCCGGGCCAAGGCGATCACGGTCGTCGACTCCCAGGTCACGAGCACCGCGGGCACCCGGCGCATGCTCGGCACCTACATGGAGCTCGGCCTGATCAAGACCGGCGGCGAGTGGAAGGTCAACGACGCGACCGTGATGGGCGCGGCCGACGAACTGGTCACCGACCCCAACGGCAAGGCCGTCGACGCGGCCCCCACCCCCGCCCCCTCCCCGAGCACCGGCAAGAAGGACGGATAGGGCTCCCGGCGTGGCCCACGGCGCCGCTGTGGACCGCGGCGGACCGGAGGGACCCGCGCGGTCCCTCCCGGGGGCCCGTCGGCCAGGGGCCGCCCCGTCGATCACGCGAAGGTCACTCCGGAGACTCTCCGGGTGAAGTCCGAGCTAGCGCAGGCTGCCGAACAGCTTGCTCGCCTCGGGCTGTTTCCAGACGATCCTGTTGGGGTCGCCGGGAGCCGGCTGCCAGGGCACCGCGAGGAACGTCGGCCGGCTCTCGCGGGCGCTTTCGGCGACGGCGACCATCGTTTCCAGGTCCATGTCGCTCTTCACGCTCCTGGTCGCCGCGGAGAGGAACGACCGGAGCCGGACGGGGTCGGTAAGTCCCTGCCTGGCCTTCCTCAGCATCGTCTGCATGAGCGCGACCTGGCGTTTGATCCGCTGGATGTCCGAGCCGTCGCCGTAGTAGCGCAGGCGCGCGTAGGCGAGCGCCTTCTCGCCGTCGAGCAGGCTCTTGCCGGCGGGGAGCGTCAGCTTGGCCTTGTGGTCGTTCACGGGCCTGGGCAGCCTGACCTCGACGCCGCCGAGGGCGTCGACCACCTCCTTGAACGCCTGGAAGTTGAACTCCATCGCGTGGTCGATCCGCACGTCGGTCAGCGTCTCGACCGTCTTGACGGTGCAGGCGAGGCCACCCTTGTCGAACGCTGAGTTGATCATGTCCTTCCGGGCCGGCGTCGCTCCGCAGGCGGGGATCTGGACGATCGAGTCGCGCGGCAGGCTGACGAACGTGATCCGCTCCCGGTCCGCCGGCAGATGCGCCAGCAGGATGCTGTCGCTGCGCGCGCCCCTGCGGAAGCGGGGGGTGCCGGCCTGGCTGTCGGTGCCGACAACGAGGATGTTCAGCGCTTCGGTCACCTTGACCGGTCTGGCTCCGGCCGGGGCGGCGCTCTCACCGGCGTTCAGCATCAGCGTGGGCACGGCCACGGCGGCCACGGTGGCGACGGCGGCGGCCAGGCCCATGACCGGCCGGCCCACCCGCAGGCGGCGGGACCGGGCGGCCGGCAGGCGGTCGCCCTGGTGGGCCGGCAGGCGGTTGCGCTGGCGGGCCAGGGTCGCCGGTGGCTGGTGCTCCAGCTCGGCGCCAAGGTCGCGCAGCATCTTCAGGTCGTCCATCGTCACGCCTCCTCGACCATCGGGTTGGTGTCGCCCAGCGCCGCCCGTACCTTCCGCCTGCCCCTGTTGAGGCGGGAGCGTACGGTGCCGACCGGGATTCCGAGTGCCTGCGCGACCTCCTCGTACGTCAGGTCGCCCCAGGCGATCAGCAGCAGCACGTCGCGGTCCTTGGCGGGCAGCGCCGCGAGCGCGCTGATCAGAGCGGGCCGGGCGGCCTGCGCGCTCACCCCGGCGGCCACCCGGTCGGCGGGCGAGTCCTCGTGGCCGTCCACGGGCGCCCGTAACAGCGCCCGGTAGCGGGCCGCCTCGGTGCGGCGCTGACGGGATATGAGCTTGGTGAGGATGCCGAAGAGCCAGGGCCGGGCGTCCGGGTAGGCCAGGTCGTAGCTTCTGCGGCGGGAGAAGGCGACCAGGAACGTCTCGCCGACGAGGTCCTCGGCCGGCTCCGGTCCGAGCCGTTTGGCGACATACCGGTAGAGCATGCCGGAGTAGCGGTCGAACAGCTCGGCGAACGCCTCCGGCTGGGTCCAGGAGGCGCTGACGAGGTCGGCGTCGCCGCCCCGGGTGGCGGGTTGTGTGATCATCTCCGCCCTTCTGTAGGGAAGTGGGTCAGGGATGTATCACCACAACCCACCGCCCGGGTTCACGGCGGCTCACCACCCGGGCTCACGGCGGCGAGGCCCGCGATGGGCGCCCCGTCCCCCTGGTGGTCCGCGACCACAGGCCGGCATGTGCGGGCTACGACTCCTGGGTGGAACGCGGCGTCCTCATGACGCCGGACTCCGGCCCGGGCATCTGACGCCGGACTCCGGCCCGGGCGTCGTCGCCCTCACCCGCCTGAATGACTGGTCCCAAGGGGTTCGGTGGTCGTAGGCGGTCAGAGTGGGCGGACAGCCGGCCCTCCGCCCTGGATGCCGACCTGGACGAGTGATGAGCTCGGTGCGTCTCACTCCTGGCGCAGGAAGGCAAGAGCCTCCTGGAGGTTGTGCTCGGCGATCTCCATCATGAAGTCGCGGTCGGGGAAGTCGCCGTCGAGGAGCCGCAGCGGTCCGGCGACGAGCGACAGGCGCAGCGCCAGCGTGTAGAAGGTCAGGCGCTGCTCGTCGAGACCGCTTCTGTGCAGCCACCGGTAGTGCTCGCCGAAGCGGAGTCGCAAGAACGCGTGTTCCCACTCGACGTCGAAGAACATCAGGCCCTCGATGTCGATGAGGACGGGGTTCCCGTGCCGGTCCACCAGCACGTGATCCGGCCCTAGCTCGCCGTGGATGAGCCCGTACTCCGAGCGTGGGCGCACCGTGGCGACCAGTCCGCGGACCACGTCCTCCAGGCGGTCGCGGGTGTCCGCGATCCGCGTGTCGCGCGAGGCGGCTTCGGCGAGGTCGTCGAGGGCGCGGTCGAGGACGACCTGCTCGCACGAGTATCCCTGGGAGACGCCGCCGTCATCGATCAGAGCGACTTTGCCGAAGCCCGGTCCCTGATGCCGCTGCATCACGTCGAGCGCGTCGGCAAGCCGTGACAGAGGCGCCTTCATGCCGTGCGGGTCTTGTTGGAGCAATGCCTCCAGCGTTGCACCGGGCACGTCCTCGACCACTGCGATGTCCGCCGGGTAGTGGCTTCTGCTCCGGTCGGCCAGATGGATCCGCGGGGTGCGGATCCCCAGGGCGTCCAGGCGCCGGTGCGCGGCCTCGAACAGGTCGATGCCAGAGGCGTGCGAGAACGGATCCGCGTGGTTCTCGGTCTCATCGATCCGCGTGGCGGGCCAGTAGTTCTCGGCGTCGTCCCAGATGTAGACGATCACGGTGGAATCATTGCCGAAGGTGAGGCGGTACACGCCTTTCTTGCTACCGCCGCGGAGCCGTGAGACGCCGGTCAGGCGATGTCCGGCGCCCAGAGCCGCGCGTGCGACTCCCGCCAGGTGATCAACCGTGACGACCCTGCGTGACACGTCCACGATCCGCTCCCCACGTATTGGCTGGAAGCCTCTGTCGGAGGAGGACAGGGAACCGCCCCTCAGGCGACCACCGCATGAGCGACTGATCTTAGGCGATGCCTGGGCCGGCCCGCGAGGTGAGACTCAGCGGGCCGGGCGGCACCGGGCGGGGCGAGCCGGAGGAGTGCTAGGCCAGGTGGGGGGTGAAAGTCCCGGAGTTGCCGAGGGCGAGCATGACGGCCAGCACCCCGAGCAGGCTCCCCATGGTGATCCGCTGGGCCCGCAGCCAGGACGGACGGTGGGTGAGAAAGCCCGCGACGGCCCCGGCGGCCAGCACGATCGACAGGTTCACCGAGACGGCCACCATGATCTGGAAGCCGCCGAGGATGATGCCCTGGAGCAGCACGTCGCCTCTGCCGAGGTCGACGAACTGCGGAATGATCGAGATGTACAGGATGGCGATCTTCGGGTTGAGCAGGTTCGTCATCAGCCCCATGGCGAAAAGCCGCCGCGGGGAGTCGGCGGGCACGTCCTGAACGGTGAAGACCGATACGCCGCCGGGTCTGATGGTCCTCCAGGCGAGCCACAGCAGATAGAGCGCCCCGATGATCCTGATGGCGGCGAGGAGCTCCGGCACAGCGGCGAACAGCACCGCGAGGCCCAGATTCGCACCCACCAGATAGACCAGGAATCCGGCTGCGACTCCACCCAGGGAGATGATCCCGGCCCGGCGCCCCTGGCTGATGCTTCTCGACACCAGATACATCATGTTCGGGCCCGGGGACAGCACCATACCCAGCGCGACCGACACCACACCGAGCAGCGCGCCCTGTTCGACCATTGCCACCGTCCACCTTCCGCGCTCGAGCCCCGAGGTCGTCGCAGGCCCGGGTAACCGTTCCGGGGGGCGCCGATTGCGCCGACATACCGAAGCTATCCCCTCAATTCATTTCAGTGCAATATTAGAAATTGTACTCGGAGCAATTTTGTGCTTGAATTCTGCCGAGAGGAGACGGCCATGGATGACTACCGGCGGGTGGCTGACGAGGTGGCGGCGGACATCGCGGCCGGGCGGCTGCGGCCGGGCGACCGCCTGCCGCCGCAGCGGGAGTTCGCGCGGCAGCGCACCATCGCCAACTCCACCGCCGCCCGCGTCTACAAGGAACTCGTCCGCCGCGGCCTGACGGTCGGCGAGGTCGGACGCGGCACGTTCGTCAGGGCCGCCGCTCCACGCCCCGACCCCGCCCTCGCCGAACCGGCCGACAGCAGGGTCGATCTGGAGCTCAACTACGCCTTCGTGCCCGAGCAGGCGAGTCTTCAGGCGGCGAGCATCGGTTCCCTGCTCCGCCCCGACGTGCTGGAGTCGTCCATGCGTCCGGTGGGCGCGGCGGGGACGCTCCCGGCGCGCAGCCGCGTCGCCGAGCTGCTCGCGCGCGGGCACTGGCGGCCGGACCAGGAACGTGTCCTGTTCGCGGGCAACGGCCGTCAGGCGATCGCCGCCGCCATGGCCGCGCTGGCGCCCCCCGGAGCCAGGATCGGCGTGGAGGAGCTCACCTATCCCGTCGTCAAGGCGATCGCCGGCCGCCTCGGCGTCACTCTCGTGCCGCTGGCCGTCGACGCGGCCGGAGTGGTCCCCGAGGCCGTCGAGGCCGCCACGCGCAAGACCCCGCTCGCCTCCATCTACCTCCAGCCGACGCTGCACAACCCGCTGTCGCTGACCATGCCCGTGGAGCGCCGGGCCGAGCTCGCGGACCTGCTGGAGCGGCTGGACCTCCACGCGATCGAGGACACGATCTGGTCCTTCCTCCGTCCCGACCTCCCGCCCCTCGCCGCGCTGGCCCCCGAACGGACCATCCTCGTCGACAGCCTCTCCAAGCGGCTCGCTCCCGGCCTGACGCTCGGATTCGCCGTCGTCCCCGAGGCCCTCGGCGCGAACGTCTCGACCGCCCTGCGCTCCGGCGGCTGGACGCCGATGCGTTTCGCGCTGGACGCCGCGACCCGGTGGCTGAGCGACGGCGTCGTCGACACGGTGGCCCGCGCCAAGCAGCGGGAGGCCACCGCCCGCCAGGAGCTCGTCGCCCGGCATCTGGGGGAGTTCGCGGTGCACAGCGATCCCCACTCCTTCTACTGCTGGTGGGAGCTCCCGCCGCCGTGGCGGGCCGACACCTTCGTCGCCGCCGCCGCACGCCAGGGCATCGCGGTCACTCCTGCGGCGGCTTTCGCCGTCGGCCACTACCGCGCCCCGAACGCCATCCGCCTCGGCCTCGCCTCCCCGCCCACCGAAACCCTCGCGCGGGCCCTGGCCACGCTCGCCGGTCTCGCCCGCTCGACGCCGGACGACCTGATCGCCGAGTGACGGGCGGGAACGAGGGAAGGTCCCATGGCGAGGTCCGCCTGCCCGGAGCGGGAGGAACTCGGCGTCGGCGCCGGGCCCGCGGCCTTACCCGGGGGATTGGGGGTCCCGGCCACCGTCCCGAGCGGGGTGGCGGCCGGGGCGGTCGCCGTATCACCGGTGATCCATCGATAGATCACCTCTTACGGCCCTGAAACGCTTAATCTGAGCAGATGCGCGATTGCCTGGTGCTGGCCGGTCCCACCGACGAGATCTACTCCCCCGACAGAATGGACCTGTTCACCGAGATCGAGCGTGAACGCGCGGCGACGTTCCTCAGGGAGAGCGACCGGCGTGACTTCGTCGCGGCCCATCTCCTGGTACGGCAGTGCGCGGCCAAGGTCGTCGGCGTCCCCGAGGACCGGCTGACGCTGCTGCAGCACTGCGACCGCTGCGGGCCGGGGCACGGCAAGCCGTACTTCCCGGAGGTCCCCGAACTCGGCGTCAGCCTCTCCCACAGCCACGGATACGTGTGCGCGGCGGTGGGCCCGGGCCGGGTCGGCGTGGACGCCGAGCGCGTCCCGGCGGGCCCCATGGACAAGGCCCTGGTCGCGCACGTCCTGGCTCCCGCGGAGCGGGCCCTGGTCCGCGACAGCGAGGAGCTGATCCGCCTCTGGGTCCGCAAGGAGGCGCTGATCAAGCGCGGCGAGCTCACCCTGGACGACCTGAGCACCGCGGACCTGTCCGCGCTCCCCATCACGGTGGAGGCGCCCTCCCCCGACGGACCGGGGCCCCGCCTCGACGGAGCCCGGCTCCACCGCCTGGAGTGGGAGGGCAGGCATCTGCTGGAGTGGCGGACGGCCTCAGCCGTCGCGGTCTGCGTCGTCACCGACCACCCGGCCACCCTGGGCTGACCTTCCCGGGGTCGGGTCGAGGAACACCTGTGAGATCGAGGAGAAGCGCTCCTCCAGCCTGCGCGCCACCCGGTCGGCGGCCAGCTCCAGGACGGCCCCGGTGGTGTCGTCGGCGAAGTCGACCCGGGCGGCGACCAGCACCTCGTCCGGCCCCAGCATCATGGTCAGCAGTTCCACCACCCCCTCGACCTCGGGCAGGGCGAGGAGTTCGGCCCTGATCTCCTGCTCCATCCGCACGGGCGCCGCCTGGCCGATCAGCAGGGACACGTTGGTGCGGATGAGGTTGAGCGCGACTCCGAGCAGCAGCAGGCCGATCGCCACCGAGGCGACGCCGTCCCACAGGGGGGATCCGGTCAGCTGGTAGGCCAGCAGGCCGCACGCGGCGATCAGCAGGCCCACCAGGGCGGCGCCGTCCTCGAAGAGCACGGCCTTCAGCGCGGTGTCGGTGGTTCTGGAGACGTAGCGCTGCGGGCTCACCCTCAGCCGCGCGGCCTCGGCGCGCACCTGTGACAGCGCCTTGAGGAACGAGAGGCCCTCGATGACGGCCGAGACCGCGAGGACGGCGTAGGAGATCCTCAGGTCGGCGAGCTCCTCGCCGTGACCGATCTCGTGGAGGCCGTGGGTGATGGAGAACCCGGCCCCGCCGATGAGGGTGGCGAAGGCGGCCATCAGTGCCCAGAAGAAGCCGGCCATGCCGTGCCCGAAGGGGTGCCGGGTGTCGGCGGGGTGGCCGGACCGGCGCACCGCGACGAACAGCAGTATCTCGGTGACCGTGTCGGCGGCCGAGTGCGCGGCCTCGGACAGCATCGCCGACGAGCCGCTGATCAGGCCCGCGACCAGCTTGGCCACCGCGATCGCGAGGTTGGCCAGGCCCGCCACGACCACCGTGCCGAGGCTCTCCGATCCGGTCTTCTCCGCCGCCTTGTCCACCACTCGATCACTGTACGTGCCTGTGAGCCACGTCTCAGGGACCGGGCCGGAATAGTTGAAGGTTCACCTATGTTGATGCGGACATATAGCTCATAAAGCATCTAAGGACACAAAATGGCTCTCGTGCTCTCCTCCGACGCCCAGAACCTGCTCTTCCGTGACGCCCGCACGGCGAACACCTTCACCGACGAGCCGGTCAGCGACGAGCAGATCCGGGCGATCTACGACCTGGTCAAGTACGCCCCGACCGCGATGAACCAGCAGCCGCTCCGGATCGTCCTGGTCCGCAGCCCCGAAGCCCGCGAGCGGCTGATCCCCCTCATGAGCCCGGGCAACCAGGCCAAGACCGCCGCCGCTCCGCTGGTCGCCATCCTCGCCGCCGACCTGGACTTCCACGAGGAGCTCCCCAAGGTCTTCCCGCACGCCACCGGCGCCAGGGACATGTTCGCCGCCGACGAGGCCAGGCGCGCCCACTCGGCCAGGTTCAACGCGACCCTGCAGCTCGGCTACTTCATCCTGGGCGTCCGCGCCGCCGGCCTGGCCGCCGGCCCGATGGCCGGCTACGACGCCGCCGGCATCGACAAGGAGTTCCTCGACGACGCCCACACCGTGCTGGCCGTCGTCAACATCGGCAGGCCCGGCGAGAACGCGTGGTTCGACCGTCTTCCCCGCCTGTCCTACGAGGAGGTGGTCACGGCCGTCTGATGTAGGTTCTGACCTATGAGCAGGGAGCGCGCCGACGCGGGAAGCGGAATGGCCGGCCGGCCGGAGCCGCCCGCACAGCAGACGGACGAGGGTGAGCGATCGGTGGACACCGAGGATCCCCGCTGGCTCAACTCGCTTGAGCAGCGGGCCTGGCGTGCCCACCTGGCCGCGCACAAGCTCCTGGAGCACCGGCTCGATCGCGATCTGCAGACCTTCGGGCTCTCGGTCAACGACTACGAGATCCTGGTCAACCTCTCGGAGCACCCCGAGCACCGCATGCGCATGAGCGACCTGGCCGACGCCACGATCCAGTCCCGCAGCCGCCTGTCCCATCAGATCTCCCGGATGGAGACGGCCGGACTGGTCGCCAGGGAGACCTGCGCCGACGACCGGCGCGGCACCTTCGCCGTGCTCACCGAGCACGGCTGGGCCACCATCCAGAAGGTCGCGCCGCACCACGTGGCCAGCGTGCGCCGGCACTTCATCGACCTGCTCACCGACGACCAGCTCCACGAGCTGGAGATGGCCTACGTCCCCGTGGTGAGCCACCTCAAGAGCCTGCGCTGAAGCGAAACCGATACCGGCGGGTTCTCCCTTAGTTGACCGAGCGGTCGCTACGATCCGGCCATGTCTGCTCGCCGGATCCTCGTCGCCGCGGTGATCGCCGCGCTCTCCCTGATCACCGCGTGCGGCGGCGGTGGCTCCCCCGGTGACCAGGCGGCGCTGCCCGGCGGGGCCGAGCTGGTCAAGAAGTCCGCGGAGGCGATGCGGAGCGTCAAGTCCGCCGCCTTCACCATGGAGACCGAGGGCACCCCGCCGGTGCCGGTCAAGAAGGCCAGCGGCCGCCTCAGCGGGACCGGCGACGCCGACGGCACCATCAACATCGACCTGGCGGGCAGCCTCCAGGAGATCCAGTTCGTCCTGATCGGGGAGACCGTCCACTTCAAGGGCGTGACCGGCGGCTTCCAGAAGATATCGCGGAGCCAGCTGGCCTCGATCTACGACCCGTCGGCCATCCTCAACCCCGACAGGGGCATCGTCCAGCTCCTGACCAACGCGCTGGACCCGAAGACCGAGGCCGAGGAGAAGGTGGACGGCACCGGCGCCTACCGGGTCTCGGCGACACTCTCCCAGCAGGTCCTGGCCACGATGGTGCCGGGGCTCACGCAGAGCGTGAACGGCAGGCTCTGGATCGACAGGTCCACCGACCGCCTGCTCAAGGCCGACCTGCCGCTGAACGGCGGCAAGGTGATCGTCACCTTCCGCGACTACGACGTGCCGGTCCAGGTCACCGCACCGGCGGAGTGACCCGTGACCGACCCTGTCCCGCACCCCGCGACCGGCCGCCCGGCGACGCCCCCGGCGGCCGAGGACCCGACCGGCGCCCCCGCGACGCGCGGGGAGACCGGCTCCACGGCGCAGCCCACTGCTGACCATGCGAGTCACCCCACCGCGGAGCCCGCGGCCGACCGTGCGGACGGCTCCACCACGCACCCGGCGCCCGGCCATGCGGACGGCTCCACCACGCACCCGGCGCCCGACCGTGCGGACGGCCCCGGGCCCGGCGGGGATCCGGTCGCCCGGCGGCGGACCGCGCTCGGCGTGGGCGGCACCGCGGTGCTGCTGGCCGCCCTGGACGCCTATGTCGTGGTCACCGTCCTGGTCGACATCGCCAAGGACGCCGACGTCCCGCTGAACCACCTGGAGCGGGCCACCCCGATCGTCACCGGCTTCCTGCTGGGCTACATCGCGGCCATGCCGCTGCTCGGCCGGCTCTCCGACCGGTACGGCAGGCGCCCGCTGATCCATCTCTGCCTGGCGGGCTTCGCGGCCGGCTCGGTCGTCACCGCGCTGGGCGGCACGGTCGCCTGGCTGGTCGCCGGACGGGCCCTGCAGGGGCTGGCGGGCGGCGCGCTGCTGCCCATCACCATGGCCCTGGTCGGTGACCTGTGGGACGAGCGCGACCGCCCGGTGGCCCTCGGCGCGGTGGGCGCGGCCCAGGAGCTCGGCAGCGTGCTCGGCCCCCTGTACGGCGCGGCCCTGGCCGCCCTGGTGCCGCCCACCCTGCAACTGGGCGGCGTCCAGCTCGGCGGCTGGCGGTCGATCTTCTGGCTGAACCTCCCCCTGGTCGCCCTGGCCGCGGTGGCCGTGCACCGGTCCGTGCCGCCGCCGGTCCGCGGCCCGGCCGCCAGGACCCGCGTCGACGTGGTCGGCGGCCTGCTGCTGGCCCTGGCGCTGGGCCTGCTCGTGGCCGGGCTCTACAACCCCGACCCGAGCGCTTCGGTCCTGCCGCCGTGGGGCCTGCCCATGATCGTGGCAGGGGTGGTCTCCGCCGCCGCGTTCGCCGGGTGGGAGAGCCGGGCCCGGACCCGGCTGATCGACCTGGCGGGGGTCCTGCGCGGGCCGTTCTTCGCCGCGCTCGGGGTGAGCTTCCTGACCGGCGCGGCACTGCTGGTCACGCTCGTGGACGTGCAGCTGTCGGCGCAGACGCTGCTCGGGCTGGAGACGCTGGACGGCGCGCTGGTGCTGTCCCGCTTCCTCATCGCGCTCTCGGTGGCCGCGCTGCTGGGCGGGGTCGTGGCCCGCCGGTACGGCGAGCGGGTGGTCGCGGTGGCCGGGCTGGCGCTCGCCACGGCCGGCTACGTCCGGATCGGCCAGTGGCCCGCCGACCTGGCCGCCGCCGGATACCGCATGGACCTCGACCTGGTCGTCGCCGGGCTCGGCCTGGGCGTGGTGATCGCCCCCGTCTCCTCGGCGGTGCTGCGGGCCACGCCGGCCGCCCAGCACGGCGTGGCGTCGGCGGCGGTGGTCGTGGCCCGGATGATGGGCATGCTGCTCGGTGTCGCCGGGCTGTCGGCCTGGGGTTTCCACCGCTTCCAGTCGCTCACCGCCGACCTGGACACGCCGCTGCCGTTCGGCGTGGACCCCACCGTCTACGCCGGGCGGCTGGCCGACTACGAGAGCAGGGTGCGGGCCGCCCTGCACACCGAGTACAGCGAGATCTTCCTGCTCACCGCCGCCCTGTGCGCGGCGGGGGCGCTGGTGGCGCTGCTGCTGCCGCACCGGCCGGCGGACGCGGCCGTGAAGTGAGCCGGACGCTCACTCGACAGCGGCTTGACCAGGGGTGGGGCGGTGTGAGGGCCCGCGAGGTCCGGGAGACGGCCGGTCCCGGGCGTCGCGAACGGCCCCGGAGATCACGGCCGGCCCCGGAGATCACGGCCGGCCCCGGAGATCGCGGCCGGCTCCGGAGATCGCGGCCGGAGGGCCGGTGAGAGCGCGGGACAGGGGCTCCGGCCCGGGAGGCGGCCGGCCCCCGCCCGAGGAGGCGCGGAAACGACAGACGGCCCGGCGTGAGCCGGGCCGTCCGCAGGCCGTCACTTCTTCTGGGCCGGCCGCTTCTCGCGGATCTTCATCGTGACCTCGATCGGAGAGCCGGCGAAGCCGAACTCCTCGCGGATGCGGCGCTCGATGAAGCGGCGGTAGGTCTCCTCGAGGAATCCCGAGGTGAACAGCACGAACTTGGGCGGCTCCGTCGACGCCTGGGTGGCGAAGAGGATCTTGGGCTGCTTGCCGCCCCGGACCGGGGGCGGGGTGGCCGCGACCAGGTCGGTGAGGAAGGCATTGAGCCGGGCCGTGGGCACCCGGGTGGACCAGGACTCCAGCGCCCTGTCGATGGCCGGGACGAGCTTCTCCACGTGCCAGCCGGTCTTGGCGGAGATGTTGGCCCGCAGCGCCCACGGAACGCGGATGAGCTGGCGGTCGATCTCCTTCTCCAGGTAGTAGCGGCGGTCCTCGTCGAGGAGGTCCCACTTGTTGAACGCCACGACCATGGCCCGGCCCGACTCGATCACCAGGGAGATGATCCGCAGGTCCTGCTCGGTCAGCACCTCGCTGGCGTCGATGAGCACGACCGCGACCTCCGAGCGCTCCAGCGCGCCCCGGGTGCGCATGCTCGCGTAGAAGTCGGCGCCCTTCAGCTCGCGGTCGCGCCGGCGGATGCCGGCGGTGTCGACGAAGCGCCAGGTCTTGCCGCCGAGCTGGACCAGCTCGTCGACCGGGTCACGGGTGGTGCCCGCCATCGGGTCGACGAGCACCCGCTCCTCACCCGCCAGCTTGTTCAGCAGCGAGGACTTGCCCACGTTGGGCTTGCCCAGCAGGGCCACCCGGCGCGGGCCGCGCTCGACGCCGAAGCGCTGCTGCGGCGTCTCCGGCAGCTTGTCCAGGATCACATCCAGCAGGTCGCCGCTGGAGCGGCCGTGCAGGGCCGAGACCGGCTGCGGCTCGCCCAGGCCCAGGGACCACAGGGCGGCGGCCTCCAGCTCCATCTGCTGGTTGTCGACCTTGTTCGCGGCCAGGATGACCGGCTTGCCGGAGCCGCGCAGCACATGGCCGACGATCTCGTCGGCGTCGGTCACGCCCACCACGGCGTCCACCACGAACAGGATCACATCGGCCAGCTCGGCCGCGACCTGCGCCTGCTCGGCGATCTTCAACGCCATGCCGGTCGCGTCGGGATCCCAGCCGCCGGTGTCGACCACCGTGAACCGGCGGCCACGCCAGGTGGCGTCGTAGGTGACCCGGTCGCGGGTCACTCCCGGCACGTCCTCCACGACCGCCTCGCGGCGGCCGATGATCCGGTTGACCAGGGTGGACTTGCCCACATTGGGGCGGCCCACCACGGCCACGACCGGCTGCGGGCCGGAGTCGTGGCCCGCTTCCTGCTCAGAGCTGTCGTCGGTACCCAGATCGGCCAGCTCAGCCTCGATCCAGCCGCTGTCTTCTTCCCCGGTCACGCCTTTTCCTTAATCACACGTAGCACCACGGCGATGACCTCTTCCAGGTTCAGCGCCGTGGTGTCCAGTTCGACGGCGTCGGCCGCCATCGAGAGCGGGTCTGCCTTCCGCGTCGAGTCCAGGGTGTCGCGCCTGGCCATCGCGGCCTTCTGCGCCTCCACCGTGGTGCCGGTGAGCTCCGCCGTACGGCGCAGCGCCCGGGCGTCCGCGCTCGCGGTCAGATAGATCTTGACCGGGGCGTCGGGCGTGACCACCGTGCCGATGTCACGGCCCTCGACGACGATGTCGCCGGCGCCGATGACCTCACGCTGCTCGGCCACCAGCCGGCGCCGTACCTCGGGCACGGCGCTGACCGCGGAGACGGCGGCGGTGACCTCGGAGGTGCGGATGACCACGGCGGCGTCGACGCCGTCCACGGCCACCGACGGGGCGTCCGGGTCGGTGCCCATGGAGAGAACCGGCTCCATGGCCCTGGCCGCGATCGCCCCGGGGTCGGTGAGATCGACGCCCCGTTCGAGCATCCACCACGTGATCGCCCGATACATCGCTCCGGTGTCGAGATAACGCAGCCCCAGCGCCCGCGCGACCCCGCGCGACGCGCTCGACTTGCCCGACCCCGAAGGACCGTCCATGGCGACGACCAGTCCGGTCACGACGCCTCTCCCTTGCAGCCCGCTTCAGTTGTCCGTACGAGGCTACCGGGAGCGGGGACGGAAGCACGCATCGATCGCCCCCGAGCGTCCCGCCTCCCGCCGGAGCGGGCGCGGGACGGACCCGTTACGGCAGCTGCCAGCCGTGCGCGCGCAGCGCCTCCGACAGCGTCTCCACCGCCTCGGGCTGCACGAACAGGTCGGCGGCGCCCAGCGGCAGCCCGGGGGCGTGCTCCAGCCGGACGTCCTCGATGTTGACGCCCGCCTCCTCGGCCACCAGGAACAGCCGGGCCAGCTCGCCCGGACGGTCACCGATGATGACCTGGACGGTCGCGTAGGTGCGTGCCGGGCCTCCGTGCTTGCCGGGGATCCGGCCCGTGCCCGCGACGCCACGGTGCAGCAGCTCGGTGACCCGTCCCATGGCCGCCGGGTCGGCGGAGGCCCGCAGCGAGGCGGCCGCGGCCGCCAGGTCGGCGGCCACCGCCTCCAGCACGTCGGCCACCGGCAGCGCGTTGCCCGACAGGATCCCGGTCCACAGGCCCGGGTCGCCGGCCGCGATGCGCGTGACGTCACGGACCCCCTGCCCGGCCAGGCCGAGCGCGGTCTCCGGCGCCTCGGCGAGCCGGGCGGCCACCGCGGAGGCGGCCACGTGCGGGGCGTGCGAGACGACCGCGACGGCCCTGTCGTGCTCGGCGGCCTCGACCTCGACGGCCTCGCCGCCGCAGAGCTTGATCAGCCCGCGCAGGGCCTCCACCGCGTCGGGCGAGGTCTCCTCCGTCGGGCACAGCGCCCACGGACGGCCCAGGAACAGGTCGGCCCGGGCCGCGGCGGGCCCCGAGCGCTCCCGGCCGGCCAGTGGGTGCCCGGCGATGTAGGTGGTCAGATCGCAGCCGAGGTCGGCGGCCTGCCGGAGCGGGAGCGCCTTGACGCTGGCCACGTCGGTGTAGAAACGGGCGGCGCCGGCCTTCTGGAGGTCGGCGAGCCGGTCGGCGACCACGTGCGGGGGGACCGCGATGACCGCGAGGTCCACGCTCCGCCCGGCGGTCCACTCGGTGCCGGCGCCCAGCTCCCGGGCCAGCCGTACGGCTCCGGCGTCGCGGTCGGCCAGGTAGACGGTGACCCCCTGCTCGCGCAGGGCCAGGGCGACCGAGGTGCCGATCAGGCCGGTGCCGACGACGAGGACGCTTTCGAGGCCGCTCACGCGTGCTCCCTGGGCTCGGCGGGCGTGGTGACGCATGACGGGGTCACTGGGCGATGTCCACACGCAGCGCCACCGCGCCGCGCAGGTAGACGTGCTGGATCTCCTGGCGGGGCCGGTCGGTCTCCACGTGGGCCATCAGCCGGACGACATGGGGCAGCGCGCCCGGGACGTCGATCTCGGAGGCGCAGATCAGCGGCACGTCGTGGAAACCGAGCTTGCGGGCGGCCAGGGCGGGGAACTCCGCGGTCAGGTCGGGCGTGGCCGTGAAGATCACGCTGATCACGTCGTCGGTCGTGAGCCTGTTGCGCCCCATCACCTCGGTGACCAGCTCGGTCACCCCGGCCAGGATGGCCTCCCGGTCGTTGCCCTCGACCTGGATCGCGCCGCGGATCGCCCGCACCATCGTCGTTCCTCCATACCGTTCGCGCCGGGCCACCCACGGGCGGCCCGGCGCGTCCTGGACGTGCGTATTACGGAAGGTTACAGGCCGACGGCGGCGTAGAGTTCGCCGACTTCCTTGAGGGTCAGCGCGCGGACCGTGCCCGGCTTGAGGCGGCCGAGCTTGACCGGGCCGAACTCGATGCGGGCCAGGTCGATGACCGGGTGCCCGACCTCCTCCAGCATGCGGCGGACGATGTGCTTGCGGCCCTCGTGCAGGACGATCTCCACCAGGGCCTGCTGCCCGTGCTCCTGGACCAGGGTGAAGGAGTCGGCCTTGGCGATGCCGTCCTCCAGGTCGATGCCCTTCTTCAGGCGCCGGCCCAGGTCCCGCTCGATCTTGCCGGGGACCTTCGCCCAGTATTTCTTCTGCACGCCGTAGCTCGGGTGGGTGAGCCGGTTGGCCAGCTCGCCGTCGTTGGTGAGCAGGATGAGACCCTCGGTCTCGGTGTCGAGACGGCCCACGTGGAACAGCCGCTCGGTGCGGTCGGCCACGAAGTCGGCCAGCGAGGGGCGGCCGTCGGGGTCGGACATGGTGCTGACGACGCCGATCGGCTTGTTGATGGCGAGGTAGACCAGGTCGGGCATCGTCGGCAGGCGCTTGCCGTCCACGTGGATGACCTGCTTGGCCGGGTCGACCCGGGCGCCGAAGCGGCGGACCACCTGGCCGTCGACCGTCACCCGGCCGTCGCCGATCATGTCCTCGCAGGCCCTGCGGCTGGCCACACCCGCCTGGGCGAGGACCTTCTGCAGCCGGACGCCGTCCGGGACCTCGGTGGTGTCGCGCTCGTCGACGTAGTCGCGGTCGTAGAAGTCGGAGTCCCGCTTGGGCTGGCGGGAGGTCTTGAACCGGTCGTTCTCGATCGCACCGGGCCTGCGCTCGGCCTTGGCGGGGCCGCGGCCCGCGGCGGCGCGGGGCTCGCCGTACGAGCCCGCCCGCTTACCGCCGATCGTCTGGACCTCGTCCCGCCGCCCGGTCCTGCCGTACCGGCCACGGGAGCCGCCGCCGGCCGCCTCACCGCGGCCACTGTCCGGACCGGACCGGCCGCGCTGGCCGCCGCGGTCGTCACGGCGCGGACCGTCGGAACGGAAGCCACCACGGTCATCGCGGCGCGGACCGTCCGAACGGAAACCGCCCTGCGATCCACCGCGGTCTTCACGGCGCGGACCGTCGGAACGGAAACCATCACGGTCGTCACGGCGCGAGCCGTCGCGCTCGGCCCGGAAACCACCGCGGTCATCGCGGCGCGGACCGTCGGAACGGAAACCGCCGCGGTCGTCACGGCGCGGACCGTCGGAACGGAAGCCACCACGGTCATCGCGGCGCGGACCGTCGGAGCGGAAGCCACCACGGTCATCGCGGCGCGGACCGTCGGAGCGGGAACCGCCCTCGGCGGGCCTGCCGTAACGGCTGCGCGAACCGTCGC
>NZ_JBSFPS010000084.1:0-34022 GCF_053588315.1 Streptosporangium sp. NPDC003464
GGTCGACCTTCGCGTCCTCTCGAATCATGAAAATAATTCGGGTTGGACAGACCGTGGTGCCCACAAGACCGTTAATCACCTGTCGCGGGTCGACGCGGGGGCCTCGCGCATCGCGCTGCTCACCGGCACCGAGCCCGACTCCTACACCCTCGACACCGAGAGGGCGTATCGATCCTGGGCGGCGGCGAACGGCAACCCTGTGATCATCGAGGCGCTCCAGCCCGGAGAGAGTCCCGCCGTGGCCGCCGAGCGGCTGCTGTCCCGCCCGGACCGTCCCGACGCGGTGCACGGGCTCAACGAGACGTACGGCGAGGCGCTGCTGGGCGCCGCCCGCAGGCTCGGCCTCTCCATTCCCGGCGACCTGCTGGTCACGATCATGTGTGAGACCGCCGAGGACAAGCACTGGGAGGTCCCGCTGAGCGTGCTCAGCCTTGAGGCGGAGCGCCGCGGGGCCGTGGCCGCCGCCGCGCTCGTCGACCTCCTGAGCGGCGAGGAGCCGGGCAGGCTCCGGGTCCCCACCCGCCTGGTGATCAGGGAGTCGACCAGCCGCCCCGGGGCCGGCGACACCGGCGGCGGGACGTGAGCGCCGCCGGCGTCGCGCTCCGGCGACCGGCTCAGCCGAGCTTCCACTCCTGGTTGGCCGCCCCGCCCCAGCAGGTCCACTGGATCACGTCGGCCCCGTCCCGGGTGCTGCCGCCGTAGACGTCCAGGCACTTGCCGCTGTGGCGGGCGACGACGGTGAAGTAGCCGTTGTCCTTCTGGACGAGCTCCCACTGCTGGTTGGCCCCGTTCCCGCAGGTCCACTGGATGACGTCGGCCCCGTCCTGGGTGCCGCTGCCGTAGACGTCCAGGCACTTGCCGCTGTGCCCGGCACGGATGGTGTAGTAGCCGCTGTCGGTCGCCACCAGGCGCCACTCCTGGTTGGCGCCTCCGTGGCAGCTCCAGTGGATGACGTCGGCCCCGTCCTGGGTGCCGCCGCCGTAGACGTCCAGGCACTTGCCGCTGTGCCGGGCGACCAGGGTCGCGGTGAACCTGGTCTCGGGCTCCTGCGGCCCGTCGGCGGCGGACGCCGCCGGCAGGCCGGCGAGTGGGGCGGCGAGCAGACAGGCGGCGAGGGCAATGGCCTGACCAGCGCGGACGAGTGTCATCGGGCCTCCTGAGGCGCGTCGAAGATCAACTCGTTCTTCGTAGCACGAGTCACCCGCCGTGTCGGTGAATCACGCTCCGTAACCGAGGTCGTGTCGTGGCCCGGCGGGCCGCACCCGCCGTGTCGGCAGCCGCGGGTGGCCGAGGACGCCCACCGTGTCGATCGGGCCCGCCCGCCGTGTCGGCCGCGCTCACCTGCCGTGAGGGACGGGCTCGCCCGCCGTGTCGGCCGTGCTCACCTGCCGTGGTAGACGGCCGGGCGCTTCTCCCGGAAGGCCCGGGAGCCCTCCTTGGCGTCCTCGGAACCGATCACCGGCCAGCCGATGCCGTCGGAGACCTTCAGGGCCTCGGCCTCGGGCAGGCCGAGGGTCTCGCGGTAGGTGCGCAGGATGGCCTGGACGGCGAGCGGCCCGCACTCGCTGATCTGGCCGGCGATCTCCAGGGCGGTGGCCAGGGCCTGGCCGTCCGGGACGACCCGGTTGACCAGGCCCATGCTCAGCGCCTCCCGGGCGGTGACGGACCGGCCGGTCAGGAGGAGGTCCATGGCGAAGGCGTAGGGGATCTGGCGCGGGAGCCGCACCGCGGAGCCGCCCATCGGGAACAGCGCGCGGCGGGCCTCGAACAGGCCGAGAGTGGCGGACTCGGCGACCACCCGCAGGTCGGTGCCGACGAGCAGCTCGGTCCCCCCGGCCACGGCGTAGCCCTCGACCGCGCAGACGATCGGCTTGGCCGGCAGCGCGGCGCAGTCGCGCAGCAGGCCCTTCCAGTGGAAGTCGGGGATCTCCGAGGCCCGCTGCCGGACCCGGGGGTCGCTCGACGGGGTGCCCATGGCCTTCAGGTCGGCGCCCGCGCAGAAGGTCCCGTCCGCGCCGGTCAGCACGGCGACGCGGACCTCCGGCTCGTCCGACACGTAGGCCCACGCGTCGGCCAGGCCGACCAGCATGTCCGAGGAGAGCGCGTGCTTCGCCTCGGGCCGGTCCAGGGTCACGACGACGACGTGGCCGGCGCGCTCGACGCGGCAGTGCGGGGTGCTGATCGGCAGAAGTTCCACGGGGTCGGCCTCCGTTGTGTTAACAAGCGCTTGTTAGGTAATCCTAGATCCGGCGCGCCCGCTCCGCCAGGCCGCCCCTCCCGCGGTGACCGGCGCCCGCTCTGCCAGGCCCGCCCCTCCTGCGGCGACCGGCACCGGCCGCGGCCTTGTCCGTCCGCCCCCGCTGACTCAAGGTGTTCGGTAGGAGGCCCAAAGTGTCCGGCGGCGCGGAGGGGCGGAGGTGCGCCCGGGTTCACGGTCTAGATCAAGCGCTTGCTCGGTATGTCTCGGGCGGGTTAGTCTGCCCCTGCGTATAAGAACAGATTCTTGTTCCATCCTCCCCGCGCCGCCAGAGTTTTTCGCAATATCGAGAACGTGATTCACTTCGGCGGTCCGGGCCTTTCGGCGAGAGAGGATTTCCGATGGGCACGCTCGGTTTCTGGAGACTGGCGCAGGCGGATCCGGACTGGATCGCCGCCGTGGATCCGGACGGCACCGAACATCGCGCCGGTGACCTGCTCGCCCGTGCCAACCGCCTCGTGCACGGCCTCCGGGAGCTGGGGCTCAAGCCCGGCGACGGCCTGTGCGGCCTGGTCCCGAACGGCGCCGACGGGCTGGTGCTCTATCTGGCCGCGCTGCAGGCCGGGTGGTACTACACGCCCGTCAACTGGCACCTCACCGGCCCCGAGATCGGCTACATCGTCGCCGACAGCGAGGCACAGGCGTTCTTCGTCGACGAGCGCTATGCGGAGGAGGGCCTGCGCGGCGTCGCGGAGTCGGGCATCGACCGCGCCCGCGTTTTCGCGTTCGGGCAGGTGGAGGGGGTCCGGCCCGCCTCGGACCTGACCGACGGCCGGTCCGCCGCCACCCCCGCCGGCCGTACGGCGGGCGCCACCATGCACTACACCTCGGGGACCACCGGCCAGCCCAAGGGCGTGCGCCGGCCGCTCAGCGGCCTGGACCCCGACGACGCGGCCGAGATGATGACGTTCCTGCTCAGCATGTTCGGCATCACCCCGGGCAAGGAGAACGCCCACCTGGTCACCTCGCCGAACTACCACACCGCGGTCACCCAGTTCGGCGGTACGGCCCTGCACATGGGCCACACGCTCGTCTACATGGACCGGTGGGACGCCGAGGAGACGCTCCGGCTCTGCGAGCGGTACCGCGTCAGCAACTCGCACATGGTCCCCACCCACTTCAAACGCCTGCTCACGCTCCCCGAGGAGGTCAGGAGCAGATACGACCTGTCGTCACTCCGGTGGATGATCCACGCCGCGGCGCCCTGCCCGGTCCCGGTCAAGTGGGCGATGTTCGAGTGGTGGGGCGACTGCATCTACGAGTACTACGCCGCGACCGAGGGCGGCGGCACGATCGCCACCCCCGAGGGCTGGAAGAAGCACCCGGGCACCGTCGGCACCGCCTGGCCGATCAGCGAGCTGCTCATCGTGGACGAGAACCTGGAGCCGGTCCCGGCGGGGACCCCGGGCACGATCTACATGAAGATGATGGGCGTCCGCTTCGAGTACAAGGGTGACCAGGCCAAGACCGAGGCCGGCCGGCTGAAGGACCACTTCACCGTCGGCGACATCGGCTACCTCGACGAGGAGGGGTTCCTCTTCCTCTGCGACCGCAAGGCCGACATGATCATCTCGGGTGGGGCCAACATCTACCCGGCCGAGATCGAGAACGAGCTGATGGTCCACCCGAAGGTCGCCGACGTGGCGGTGTTCGGCATCCCCGACGAGGAGTGGGGCGAGCAGATCAAGGCGGTGGTCGAGCCCGCGCCCGGCGCCGCCCCCTCGCCCGAGCTGGCCGCCGAGATCCTCGGATCGCTCAAGGGCCGCCTGTCGAAGATGAAGTGGCCGAAATCCATCGACTTCATCGAGGAGATGCCCCGCGAGCCCAACGGCAAGCTCCTCAAACGCAAGCTGCGCGACCCGTACTGGGAGGGGCGAGACCGTGCGATCTGAGCGATCCGCCGGGCCGGACGCGTCCGCGTCCGGCGGAGTCCGGCGCCCGGCGGAGGGGCCCGGTGGCGATCGGCGCCCGGCGCGGACGTCCGGCGACCACGCCCGGCGCCCAGTGGAGGAAGGACGCGCCCGGCGCCCGGAGGAAGAAGGACGCGCCCGGCGCCCGGAGGAAGAAGGGGAGCGCCGATGAGCCTGGAGGCACGGCACGTACTGGAGTTCCCCGGCGGCTACACCCGCACGACGGGGCCGGTGATCGGGCGCTTCCTCACCGAGCTGCGGGACGGGCGCATCGTCGGGGTCCGCACGGCGGACGGCCGGACGCTGGTGCCCCCGCTGGAGTACGACCCCGAGACCGGTGACGCCGTCACCGGCGACTACGTCGAGGTCGGTCCGGCCGGAACGGTGGAGAGCTGGGCGTGGGTGCACAGCCCGCGCGCGGGTCACCCGCTGGACCGTCCCTTCGCCTGGGCTCTGATCCGGCTGGACGGGGCCGACACCTCGCTCGTCCACGCGGTGGACGCCGGCGACGTCAAGGCACTCCGCCCCGGCCTGCGGGTCCGGCCCCGCTGGCGGGCCGGGCGCACCGGGCACATCACCGACATCGAGAGCTTCGTCCCCGAGGTCACCAAGATCGTGTCACCGGTCCGGACCGAGTACGTGATGCGGCCGGGCCTGGCGCTCGCCCGCTTCCTGGAGGGGGTCGCCGGAGGCGTTTTCGTCGGCTGCCGGTGCGGCTCCTGCCACAAGGTCTACGTGCCCTACCGGCTCTCCTGCCCCGAGTGCGGCATCGCGATCACCGAGGAGGTCGAGGTGCCGGACACCGGCACGATCACCACCTTCGCGATCAACAACCTGCCCGACCCGCGCGCCCCCGAGGTGCCGTTCGTCTCGGCCTACGTCCTGCTCGACGGCTCGGACGTCCCGATGATCGCCCTGGTCGGCGGGGTCCCCGCGCACGAGGTGCGGCAGGGCATGCGGGTGCGGGCCGTATGGGTCCCCGAGGAGGAGCGGACGCAGTCCATGGCCAACATCAAGTGGTTCGCCCCCACCGGCGAGCCGGACGCGGAGCTGTAGATGCGTGAGGTAGCGGTCGTCGCGTTCGCGCAGACCCGGCACAGCGCGACCGACGAGGGACAGAGCGAGCCCGAGCTGATCCTCCCCTCGCTGGAGGAGGTCCGGCGGAAGACGGGGCTGCGGAAGTACGGCTTCACCTGCTCGGGGTCGTGCGACTATCTGGCGGGCGCGCCGTTCTCCTTCGTCTCCGCGCTCGACGCGCTCGGCGCCTGGCCGCCGATCTCCGAGAGCCACGTGGAGATGGACGCCGCCTGGGCGCTGTACGAGGCGTGGGTCAGACTCCAGCACGGTGACGTCGACTCGGCGCTGGTCTACGGCTTCGGCAAGTCCTCCCAGGGCGACCTGCGGGAGATCATGACGCTCCAGCTCGACCCCTACTACCTGGCCCCGCTCGGCCTCGACCAGGTCTCCTACGCCGCGCTCCAGGCTTCGGCCGTCAAGGCCGACCGCGCCCGGCTGGACGAGATCGTACGGCGCAGCCGCGCCGCCGGCCGGGCCAACCCCCACGCCCTCGACCTGCCCGACCCCGCGGGCGAGGACTTCGAGGTGGAGCCGCTGCGGCCGTACGACATCGCCCCGGTCACCGACGGCGCCGCCGCGGTGGTGCTCGCCGCCGGGGACCTTGCTAGAGAGCTGTGCGAGAACCCGGCCTGGATAACCGGCATCGCCCACCGCATAGAACCGCATTACCTGGGCATGAGAGATCTCGCCCGGTCGGCCTCCGCCGCCGAAGCCGCACGAGCGGCGGGGGTCGGCAAGGGTCACGTCGACGTGGCCGAGATCCACACCCAGTTCAGCCATGAGGAGCTCATCCTCCGCCAGGCGCTGGAGCTCGGTGAGGACACGCTCGTCAATCCCAGTGGCGGCCCCCTGGCGGCGAACCCGGTCATGGCCACCGGGCTCATCCGGATCGGCGAGGCCGCCCAGCGCATCCTCGACGGCGGCGCGGCCCGCACCGTCGGGCACGCCGCCGGCGGTCCCTGCCTGCAGCACAACCTCGTCACCGTGATGGAGGCCTGACCATGGGTAACCGCTGCGCGGTGATCGGGATCGGCCAGACCCACTACACGACCAAGCGGCGGGACGTCTCCATCGCCGGGCTGGTCCGCGAGGCGGCGCTGCGCGCGCTGGAGGACGCCGAGCTGACCTGGAAGGACATCGACGCCGTCGTCATCGGCAAGGCGCCCGACCTGTTCGAGGGCGTGATGATGCCGGAGGCGTACCTGGCCGACGCGCTCGGCGCCGCCGGGAAGCCGATGATGCGCGTGCACACCGCCGGTTCGGTCGGCGGCTCCACCGCGCTGGTCGGCGCCTCGCTGATCCAGGGCGGCGTGCACGGCCGGGTGCTGGTGGTGGCCTTCGAGAAGCAGTCGGAGTCCAACGCGACCTGGGCTCTGTCGACGCACCTGCCGTTCAGCGCCTCACTGGTGGTCGGCGCGGGCGGTTACTTCGCCCCCCACATCCGCGAGTACATCCGCAGGTCCGGCGCTCCGGAGCACATCGGCCACCTGGTGGCGGTCAAGGACCGGCGCAACGCGCTGAAGAACCCCTACGCCCACCTGAAGATCCCCGGGATCGACCTGAGAATGGTCGAGTCGACCCCGATGCTCTGGGAGCCGATCCGCTACCTGGACACCTGCCCGTCCTCCGACGGCGCGTGCGCGATGGTCCTGTCCGCCGAGGACAAGGTCACCGGCGCTGCCCCCGCCTGGGTCCTGGGCACGGCGATGCGCTCCGAGCCGATCTTCCGCGCCGGGCGGGACACCGTGAACCCGCAGGGTGGCAAGGACTGCGCGGCCGACGTGTACCGGCAGGCCGGGATCACCGATCCGCGCCGGGAGATCGACGTGGCCGAGGTGTATGTCCCCTTCTCGTGGTACGAGCCGATGTGGCTGGAGAACCTCGGCTTCGCCGCGGAGGGGGAGGGGTGGAAGCTCACCGAGTCCGGGGCCACGGCGCTGGAGGGCGACATCCCGTGGAACGCCTCCGGCGGGGTGCTGTCGAGCAACCCGATCGGCGCGTCCGGGCTGATCCGGTTCGCCGAGGCGGCGCTCCAGGTCAGGGGGATGGCGGGGGAGCACCAGGTCGACGGGGCCAGGCGGGCCCTGGGGCACGCCTACGGCGGGGGTGCCCAGTTCTTCGCGATGTGGATGGTCGGCAGCGACAGACCCTGATCTCCCCCCAGGAGGGGCCCGATGGAGTTCAACCACGCAGATCTGTTCGAGGGGCTCGCGGACGCGATCGGGGAGCGCACCGCCGTCGTCTGCGGTGACAGCCGCCTGACCTACGCCGAACTGGACGCGGAGGCCAACCGGCTCGCCCACCACCTGGCGGGCCGGGGCGTGCGGGCCGGGCAGCACGTCGGGATCCACCTCTGCAACGGCGTCGAGTATGTCGTGGGACTGCTTGCCACGCTGAAGATCCGGGCCGTGCCGGTCAACGTGAACTACCGCTACGTCGAGGCGGAGCTGCTCTACCTCTACCAGGACTCCGACATCGTGGCGCTGCTGTTCGACGTGGAGTTCGACGACCGGGTGGCGGCCGTGGCCCCGCGGGCTCCCGAGCTCAGGCACCTGATCGCCGTGGGCGGCCCCTCCCGGATCGAGGCGGCGGTGCCGTACCGGGAGGCGCTGGCGGGCGCGCCGGCGACGCGGGGGTTCCCCGAGCGGTCGGGCGACGACCTCTACATCATCTACACCGGCGGCACGACCGGGATGCCCAAGGGCGTGATGTGGCGGACCGAGGACCTGTTCTTCGCCTTCGGCGGCGGCAACCCCTACGGGGATCCGCGTGCCACGCCGCAGGAGGTCGTCGAGGCGGCCATGACCTCCGAGCCGATGACCATGATGGCGGCGGCCCCGCTGATGCACGGCGCGGCCCAGATGGCCACCTTCATCACCTGGTGGCTGGGCGGCACCATGGTCTACGTCCGCAAGTTCGACCCGGCCGCGGTGCTGCGGGCGATCGAGCGGGAGAAGGTCCTCACGGTCAACATCACCGGCGACGCGATGGCCCGCCCGCTGGCCGACGAGATCGCCACGGGCGCCTACGATCTGTCGTCGCTGTTCGTGCTCAGCTCCACCGGCGCCATCCTGACCGGCTCCGTCCGCGACCGCCTCCAGGAGCTGCTCCCCGGCAGGATGATCATCGACAGCTTCGGCTCCAGCGAGTCCGGCTACACCGCCTCGGCGGTCCCCGGCTCCGCGCCCGAGTCGGGACAGCGCTTCCAGTCCAACGCCACCTCCAACCTGGCCGTGCTCAACGAGGCGCTGGAGCCGGTCAAACCCGGCGGGGGCGAGCTGGGCACGGTCGCCAAGAGCGGCCGGATCGCCTCCGGCTACTACAAGGACGAGGCCAAGACCGGCCGGACCTTCGTGACCGACAGGGCGGGCGTGCGCTGGCTGCTCACCGGCGACATCGCCCAGGTCGAGGAGGACGGCACCATCACGATCTTCGGCCGTGGCTCGGTCTGCATCAACACCGGCGGGGAGAAAGTCTTCCCCGAGGAGGTCGAGGCGGTGCTCAAGGGACATCCGGAGGTCTTCGACGCCGTCGTCACCGGCGTCCCCGACGAGCGCTGGGGCAGCCGGGTAGCCGCCGTGGTCGAACCCCGGCCGGGGACGGCGCCGTCGGCCGCGGAGCTGGACGCCCACTGCCGGCAGCGGCTCTCCGGCTACAAGGTGCCCCGCGTCTTCGCCTTCGTCGAGGAGATGGTCCGCTCCCCGGCGGGCAAGGCCGACTACCGCTGGGCCAGGGAGACCGCCCAGGCCGCCCAGGACGCGCGGTCCTGACCGGGACGGGACCGTACGGGCCTGGCCGAGGAGTGCTCCGGTCCGGCGGCGGGAGGACCGTCACGGCCCGCTGCGAACTGAGGTCATGGGCCCGTCCGTCCCGACATGTCGGCTGACCCTACATTTCCCGGGGAGCGGGGTGGTCGATCCCCATTGACCGGGAGAGACAATTGATCATTCGTCGCGGCACGCATCGGTTGTGATTAACGTCACAGTGGATGCTTTGGCCCGTTCCATGAGCCTGGATCGCCTGGGCTCATCTTTTCTCCGTCGCGGGGCTTCTCGGTGTTCGCGCACATCAAGGGCTGAGTCACTGATCAGTGTGTCGATGATGGGACGAATAAATCGGTGAAGTTTCACCGGACGTTACATCCGATATATGTCATTGCTTACAGTGATCATTTACTCGGGTTAACCAGATTCTTACGATCAAGGCGTTTTGCCCCCACTTGACCTCTCTGATCTCGTGAGTGGAGCCCGCGTGCGCCTGTTACCCCCCGACCCCTCCGCCCAGTCCCGGATATCCGGGCCCGAGTCCTACCGGAGCCGTAAACGGTTACGGCGACGGCGTGTGATCGCCACCGCGATCGGTGTCACCCTGCTGGCGTCGATGGCCCCGGCCGGCCCGGCGCTGGCACAGACCTCTGCCGCCGCGGCCGGGCCGGGGCTGCTGTCGCAGCTGGCCTCCGGGATCGGCGGCCTGTTCGCCGAGACCCCGCGCGGGCGGATGCGTGCCGGCGCGGGTGCGGCCGCGCTGCCCGGCCGGACAGGCGCGACCACGCCGGGTAAGCCGGAGCCGCCGGGCAAGCGGGTCAAGGAGCTGACCGGCAAGCGCTTCGCCCACGGCACGGTGTACGAACTCGAAGACGGCCGGCGGCAGGTGGAGCTGTCGACCGTGCCGCGCCACTACCGGGACGGCGGCGGTAAGTGGCAGCCGATCGACACGACGATCGGCGCGACCTCCGATGACGGGTTCACGCGCGGCAACGACGCCACCGGTTTCTCCTCCCGGTTCGGTGACGCCACCGGCAAGCTCGCGAGGATCAAGGCCGGGGAACGGCAGCTGACGCTCGGCGTGGCCGGTGACTCCAAGCAGATCATCCCGGAGGTGAAGGGCTCCACCGTCACCTACCGGGGCGTGTGGGACGGCGCGGACGTGGTCTACAAGGTCACTCCCGAGGGGGTGAAGGAATACCTCGTGCTGTCCAAGCCGCCGGCGGCCGACGCGGAGTTCGCCTTCACCGTCAAGACCGGCGGGGTCGCCGCGCGGCAGAACCCGGACGGGTCGGTCGTCTTCGACGCCGACGACGGTTCGGGGGCGGCGTTCACCATCCCGAAACCCTTCATGATCGACGCCACCGATGATGTGGCCTCGCCGTACGGCAAGCGTTACAGCACGGCGGTGACGCAGACCGTCGCTCAGCAGGGCGCCGAAACGACGATCACGCTGAAGCCGGACGCGGCCTGGCTGGCCGCGCCGGACCGCAGGTGGCCGGTGGTGATCGACCCGACGATCAACCTGGGTGCCGACAGCCCGAGCAACACCTACGTCGATTCGGCCTCGCCGAGGGCGAACTTCGACTCCTCCTGGAAGCTGCCGGCCGGCAAGACCGCCACCGGCGTCAACCGGGCGCTGCTGTACTTCAACTGGCCCAGCGGGGACGTGCTGCCGCTGGGCGCCCGGATCGACCAGGCGAAGCTGGAGACCTACTTCGACCAGGCACTGGGGACGGCCGGGCCGGTGACGGTGGAGGCTCACGAGATCACCTCCGAATGGGACTCCTTCACCGCTACCTGGAACACCCAGCCGGCCTTCTCACCCACGGCGGCGGCCACGGTGACCAAGAACGCCGGAGAACTGTCGCGCTGGCACTCCTTCGACGTCACCACGGTGGCCAACGCCTGGGCCGCCACCACCGACCCCGCCTGGGGCTTCCTGCTCAAGGCCGCCGACGAGACCTCCACCGCGAAGCTCGGTGGTCCGGTGTACGAGGCGAGCGAGAACGTCTACGGCGGCGACGCGATGCTGGGCGAGAACGCCACGCATCCCCGGCTGCTGATCACCTTCGGCACCCCGTCGGTGCAGCTGAAGCAGCCGACGGTGGCCACGTCGGTGGGCGCGTCGCTGTCGTGGACGCCGTACGCCGACCCCACCCCGGACGACGCCGCCGACGATCTGGCCGAGTATCGGCTGTATCGGTACTGCCCGTCGGGCTGCCAGCTCAGTGAGGGCTCGGCCGACATGGACCCGCAGCTGGTGACCACGCTGCCGGCCGACGTGACCTCTTATACCGACACCAGCAGCGGCGCCGACCCCGAAGCCGCCGCCGATCCGGCCTACACCCACGAGGCCACCTACTGGGTGGAGGCGGTGCTGGCCAACGGCAAGACCTCGGCGTCCCAGGAGATGCGGGTCATCCTGCCCCGGCCGGGCCAGGTGACCAAGGTGATCGTCGCCGGCGCCGACACCACGTTGGCCTCCGGCGAGCCATCCGCCGGCCACGACACCGTCGACGGCCAGAAGCGGCTGCAGGTCGGCAACACCGCCACCACGCTGGGCAACACCCGCGCGGTGGTGGACTTCGACGGCTTCGCCACCCAGATCCCGGCCGACGCCCAGATCAGCGAGGCCACCCTGTCGCTGTGGGCGGCCACCGCCACCGGCTCGGGCACCACCTTCAACGCCCACCGGCTCACCAAGGGCTTCGACGGAGCCGCCACCTGGACCAAGGCCGACGCCGCCACCGCCTGGACCACACCCGGCGGTGATTTCACCGCCACCGCGCTCAGCGGCGTCTCGGCCGTCACCGCGCAGCCTCGCTGGCAGCAGTGGAACGTCACCGACGCCGCCAAGGCCTGGATCGCCGACCCGGCCGCCGACCACGGTCTGCTGGTCAAGGTCGCAGGCGAGGCCGGCACCGCCAAGCAATCAGTGCAGTTCCTGGCCTCCGAGACCGACGAGCCGCTGCTGCGGCCCCGGCTGCGGGTGACCTACGCCGAAAAGACCGACGGCTCGGCCACCTTCTACGCCCCGGGCACTCCCGAGCGGCTGGACACCGGCGCCACCCGCCAGGTCACCGTCGCCCTCACCAACACCACCGCCCAGACCTGGCCGGCCGCCTCGACCGCGCTGTCCTACCACTGGAAGCTGCCCGACGGCACCGAGATCTCCGCTCCCGCCAACCAGGTCAGAACCCAGCTGCCGGTCGACCTGGCGCCGGGGGAGTCCACCGTGGTCCACGCCACCGTCAAGGCCCCGGCCGTCACCGGCGAAGGCGGCAACAAGGCCGAAGCCGTGGACCTGGTGTGGGACGTCCAGGACACCGTCACCAACAACTGGAAGTCCGCCTCCCACCAGTTGCCGCAGCTGCCGCAGCAGATCCGCGTGGACTCGCCGACCTCCGACCTGCTGGGGGCGGAGAAGTTCTACGCCTACACCGGTAAGAACACCGGCGCCGGGTCCACCGCGTTGGTCAACCCGTACGCGGGCAACGTGGTGTGGAACTACAACGCCTTCTCCAACCCCTCGCGCGGTGTCTCCACCTTCGTGCGGATGACCTACAACAGCCTCGACACCAGCGCCTCGGCGATGGGCTACGGGTGGTCGTTGCAGACCTCGACGTTGCAGCGGCTCGGCTCGCAGGTCTACTTCCACCCGCCCGGCCAGAACTGGCCCTCCCAGGTGCGGTTGACCGATGGCGACGGCACCACGCACGTGTGGACGCTGGACACCCACGGCGCCGACGTGCGTGACTGCACCTACGCCACCTGCGACTACACCCATCCGCGCGGGATCCACCTGTATCTACAGAAAGTCGACCCCGCCTCCTTCACGGACCGGGAGCTGGCCGCGCAGCGCACCTGGGTGTTCACCAAGCCCGACCGCACCCAGTTCTTCTACGACCAGGAGGGCTTCCAGTCGGCGATCGTCGACAAGAACGGCAACACCATGTCGTTCGCCTACGAACGGCGCAGGTCCAACAACAAGCCGACCAAGTTCCTGCAGCACATCACCGACGCCGCCGGGCGGCGCACCCTGACCCTGGACTATTTCAAGAAGGGCCAGGACTACACCTACGTCAACGACGCCGGCGCCGAGGTCGCCGACACCAAGCTGACCAACCCGCACATCATCGACAACGTCGAGTCCATCACCGACGTCGCCGGGCGGAAGGTCACCTTCACCTACAGCGACAAGGGCCTGATGGCCAAGATGGTCGACGGCGCCGGTGACGAGCAGGCGAAGACGTTCCGCTTCACCTACGACGCCACCCAGGGCAACAAGAACGTCAAGCTGGTCGCGGTCAAGGACCCGCGGGGCAACTCCACCGCGTTGAAGTACTACGAGGCGCCGGTCGACCCCAAGGACAAGTGGAAGGTCGAGACGCTCACCGACCGGCTCGGCGGGGTGACGCGGTTCGACTACGTCGACCCGGACGGTCCGCAGGGCGGCGTCATCCACGCCACGGTCACCGACCCGCTGCAGCACGCCACCAAATACGTGCTGGACGCCTACGGCCGGCCCGAGTCGATCACCAACGCCAAGAACGAGACCACGGCGCTGACCTGGGACCCCGACCACAACGTCACCAAGCTGACCGAGGCCAACGGCGCGTTCGCCACCTGGGTCTTCGACCAGAAGACCGGCTACCCGCTGGAGCTGAAGGACGCCGAGGCCAACCACAACGGCACGGCTCCCACGGTGCTGGGCTACCAGACCTTCCTGAACGGCTACGTCGCCGACCTGACCGAGAAGACCTCGCCCGAGGGCCGCAAGTGGGCCTTCGGCTATGACGCCAAGGGCAACCTCAAGACCGTCACCGACCCGCTGGGCGTCGCCTCCCCCACGGCGGGCGACTACACGACGTCCTACGACTACGACGGCTCCGGCCAGCTCGTCAGGACGACCGACGCCAACGGCAACCCGGCCGCCTACGGCGACTACCACCCGACCGGCTACCCGGAGAAGATCACCGACGCGTACGACAACGTCACGGTGACCTCGTATGACGTGCGCGGCAACGTGTTGTCGGTGACCGACGCGCTGGGCAAGAAGACCACCCAGACCTACGACATCTTCACCCGGCCGCTGGAGAGCAAGGTCCCCAAGGACCAGGACGCGGGTGAATTCATCGTCACCCCCGCCCCCGTCTACGACCCCAACGACAACATCACCAAGGCGACCGCGCCCAACGGAGCGGTGTCGACCGCGCTCTACGACAAGGCCGACCAGCTGCTGGAGTCGCTGCTGCCCAAGGACACCGACACCGGCCCGGAGCGCAAGGCGTCCTTCACCTACGACCTGGCCGGCAACCTGAAGACGCAGACCGAGCCCAAGGGCAACCTCACCGCCGAGGCCGGTGACTTCACCACCACGTATGTGTACGACCCGATCTACCAGCTGACCGACGTGCTCAACGCCGCCCAGCAAAAGATCACCTACACCTACGACAACGTCGGCAACGTCACCAAGGTGGTCGACCCGCGCAAGAACGCCACCACCGACACCGCCGACTACACCACGATCTCCACCTTCGACCGCAACCACCGGGTCACCCACGTGAAGGACGCCGCCGGCCATCAGACGGTGACCGACTACGACCTGGACGGGCTGGTCGAGGCCGCCACCGACCAGGAGGGCAACACGACCCTCATCACGCTGGACAAGCGTGGCGCGACCGTGGAGACCAAGGTCCCGCACTCGGCCACCGACGGAGTGGTCAAGTACACCGTCACCCAGTTCGTCTACGACCAGGTCGGCAACCGCACCAAGGTCGTCACCCCGCGCGGCGTGGAGACCACCGACGACCCCGGCGACTTCATCGCCGAGACCAAGTACGACAAGCTCAACCGGCCATCCGAGGAGATCTACCCCTTCGACAAGGACGACCCGAAGTACAACACCCCCGACAGCGTCAAGTACGCCTACGACGCCGTCTCGCGGCTCAAGGAGATCTCCGCGCCGCCCTCGCACGGGCAGACCATCCGCAACATCACCACGATGACCTACTGGGACAACGGCTGGTCCAGGACCACCGCCGACCCGTGGGACATCAAGACCACCTACGACTACAACAAGCTGGGTCTGCAGACCAACCGCACCGTCACCTCCGCGGGCGGCTCCTCCCAGCGGGCCCTGAAGTGGACCTACTTCCCCGACGGCAAGCTCCACACCCACTCCGACGACGGCGTGCCGCTCGGCCTGGACGTGGTGCTCGGCGACAACTCCGACACCGGCCAGGTCACCGCCACCGGCTCCTGGACCGTCGTCGGCAGCAGCGGGGGGAGCGGGCTCGCCGCCACGGCCACCGTCGGCACCGGCTTCACCGGCTACGACTACGCCACCGCCCCCGCCGGCACCGGCTCCTCGGCCTTCACCTGGAACCTCACCACCCCGTCGGCGGGCAGATACAAGGTCCACGTCAAGTACCCCACCGGGGCGACCGCGACCAACGCGAAATACACCGTCAAGTACGACGGTGGCGAGACGACCGCCACCATCGACCAGACCTCCAAGGCGGGTGAGTGGGTCAGCCTGGGCGAGTTCACCTTCACCGAGGGCAACACCCACTCCGTCACGCTGACCGACGAGGCCAACGGCACCGTCGCCGCCGACGCGGTCAAGCTGGTGCGCGACAACACCGGTGACACCGACACCGAGAAGAAGGACTTCGAGTACTTCTACGACCCCAACGCCAACCTGACGAAGCTCCGAGACCACTCGCCCACCGCGAAGATCGACACCTGGGACATCGCCTACACCGGCCTCAACCAGGTCGAGCAGATCGTCGAGAAGCTCGACAGCGTGGTGAAGAACACCACCGGCTACACCTACAACGAGAACAGCGCCGTCACCAAGCGCACCCACGACAAGACGGTCGCCACCTACGGCTACGACATCCGCGACCTGGTCGAGAAGGTCACCAACGCCAAGTCGGCGACCGACACCGGCCCGAAGACCACCTCCTACACCTACACGCCCAAGGCCGAACGGCTGAAGGAGACCAAGGCCAACGGCAACACCGTCGACTACGACTACTTCCTCGACAGCCTGCTGCGGCACTCGATCGAGAAGAAGCCCAACGGCACGGTGGTCTCCGAGCACACCATCGGCTACCAGGGCAACCTGCACCGCAGCCGCGACCTGGCCAAGATCCAGAACGCCGACAACCCTGGCGCCTACCTCGAACACGACTACGCCTACACCTACGACCCGCGCGACCGGATCGCCAAGTCCGTCAAGACCCCCATCGGCGGTGGCGCCGCGGAGACCGACACCTACCTGCACGACGCCAACAGCAACGTCTACGACCAGACGGTCCAGGGCAAGCAGACCACCTTCACCTTCGACCGCAACCGGCTGATGACCTCCATCACCGCCGGAGCCACCTCCACCTACAACTACGACCCCTACGGCCGGCTGCGCACCATCACCGGCGGCGGCAAGACCCAGGAGAAATACACCTACGACGGCTTCGACCACGTCACCCGGCACGAGAAGCTCGGCGGCGCCGGCAGCACCGTCACCACCTACACCTACGACCCGCTGGACCGCACCACCTCCAAGACCGAGAAGACCGGCACCGCGGGCGCGAAGACCACCGCCTACTCCTACCTCGGCCTGTCCGGCGAGGTGCTGGACGAGGAGGTCGCCGGCAAGCTCACCAAGTCCTTCCAGTACAGCCCCTGGGGTGAGCGCCTGTCCCAGGTGAAGGTCAAGGCCGACGGCGGCGAGGAGTCCTCCTACTACGGCTACAACGCCCACACCGATGTCGAGACCATCACCAGCGAGACCGGTGATGCCCGCGCCACCTACGGCTACACCGCCTACGGCGGCAACGACGACAAACTCTTCACCGGCGTCGACAAGCCCGACCCCGTCGACCCCACCGCCAAGGAGGAGTACAACCCCTACCGCTTCAACGCCAAGCGCTGGGACAACTCCACCGGCATGTACGACATGGGGTTCCGCGACTACAACCCCAACCTCAACCGCTTCCTCACCCTCGACTCCTACAACGGCGCCCTGGCCGACCTGAGCCTCGGTACCGACCCCTGGACCTCCAACCGCTACGCCTTCACCGGCGGCAACCCCATCACCGGCATCGAAAACGACGGCCACGACCCCTACGGATGCTCACCGAACTCCCCTGACTGCGTAAGCAAAAACAACGCAATCGCTCGCAAGCAGGCCGGGCTCCCCGCCTACGACAAGAACGGCTACGGCGGAACCTACCAAACAGGATCAGGACCTGCTCCGTCACCATCACCACAGCCGTCGCCGCTGGCACCCGTGTCGAATGCAGCTCCTACCGCCAATCCATCCGCAACTCCCAGCCCCATGCCTGGCGAGGACATCAACGCCTACTTCAGGCTCTGCGAGAAGATCGGTCATCAGAATTGCCAGTGGGGTACTTCTGAAGTAGCCGCACTCTACGAGCTGTTCGTAGCGGATTTCGTGAATTGCGCAGGCGGAGACGGCGGGGCTTGCGCGTGGGCAGCCATGTCCGTGGTACCGGTAGGCAAGCTAGGTAAGCTCGCCAAATTCGGTGGGGCAGCCAAAGCGGCACATTTGATCGGCAAAGGCGATGATCCATTGGTCCCCGAGCTCGTCAAGGACATCAATGCCCGCTACCCCGGTCATATCGTGGCTCAGGGGATCGATATCATAGGGTCCGACGGAAAGGTCCTTACCGACTTCGATATCGTGACCAAGAACGCAGTGGTCCAGGTAAAAACAGGTTCGGGCAAGGGTGCCCTGAAGCAAGCGTTGACCACGCAGCGTCTGACGGGTTATCCAGTGATCGTGTATCTTCCGCAAGGGCGCGGGAGCGTCATCCAAAGTCTCGAAAAGGCTGGGATCATGGTCACCAGAGATAAGAATGTGCTGCTGGACGTCCTGGCGCCGTAGCCTTCAGATTCCCCTCTGTAGCTGCCTGACCAACAAGGAGGCGTCGCCATGCGACCTACCATCGTGCTCCTGAGCGATGTGGATACTCACAGGAAGCTCGTGGACCGACTGCGCCATGTCGGCTCCTACAGCGAGGGGGAGTTCTTCGATCGCTTGGAACGAGGGACATGTTCTTTCGGTGTAGACCTATCCGGGGATGTCATCGCCGAGTTCGAGGAGGAGGAAATTGCCGAAATCTCCCAAGAGCTAGGAGAATTCGGCGCAATCCTCATCGAGTACCCCGACATGTCCTGCGTTCGTCGGCTCCTGCCGGAAGCAATTCAGGGGCTTGACGGGCTCCTTGATACAAATCACGGAGAGCTTCTGAGGTACGACCAGGTCCTGGAACGGTTCCGTCTGGACCCTTTCTGGGACTGGAGGAATCACGATCCCGACAAGGCTTGGGGAACAGGGAACGAAACCTGACCTCGAGGTTCATGCGCCCAGCGGGGTTGAAGGTCAACCTCGTGGGGGGCCGTCGGCGCCTCACCCAGAGCGGCAAACAGTTGACGGGACACTCACACGGCGCATGACGCGTCCGGGTCGAGCGGGAATTCTCGCTCGACCCGGCACCACGCTTCCGGCACTCGCAAGCCGATCGAAGATGTCAAGGTCGGCGATGAGGTACCGGCCACCGACCCGGAAACCGGAAGGACCGAAGCTAAGCCCGTCGTCGCACTGATCACCGGCGAGGACGACAAGAACCTCGTCCAAATCACCGTCGACACCGACGGCAAGAAGGGCGGCAAGTCAGGCCTGGTCATCGCCACCGAGATCCACCCCTTCTGGGTAACCGCACTGCGCAAATGGATCGACGCCAAGGACCTCAAGCCCGGCATGTAGCTGCGCACCGCCACCGGCACTCACGTCCAAGTCACCGCAATCAAGAAGTGGACCGCCTACCAGCGCGTCCACAACCTCACCATCGCCGACCTCCACACGTACTATGTGCTCGCAGGCACCACACCGATCCTGGTCCATAACACCAATGGCTGCGGTTCATACTCCAACCTTGTTGGCGGAAACGGAATCACGGCGACCCTTGATGGTGAGGGGATAATGGAGTTGGCGGTCAAGACTGGCCCTGGGACTCCCAGAGGGGGCGAGATGTTCAACTCTGCCCTCGCGCATTTCGGAGGTAAGGTCACAGGTGTTAAGGGCTACTGGCAAAACGGTGGCACCATGAGTGACAATCTCGACTCCTTCAACGCTGCACTTCGCTCAGGAATGTCCCTGGAGGACGCCGCGACGATGGCGACGTTTACAGGAAAAATGTCCACACGCAATGGATTCAACAACAGTGTTGAGTTCGTTGAGCTGCGCGGAAATTACGGACACTACACGAATGTTGGTGTGATCTTCAGATAGCCGGGCGGGTTCTCCCGGATTCGGGGCCCCGCGCGGTGAGCTCGCGCGGGGCCCCGAATTGCTAAGAGCTGCGTCATGCCCGCGATCAAGCTACTCGCGATGTATGTTTGGCGAATCCTTCTGGAAGGATGGACAATTGAATCAAAGTGAATCCATTTCTGATGTTGTCGCAGAGTTGCGTGCAGAGGCAAACCGTGGCTCCAGGGCCATAGAGCTTGCAATTTCAGTTCGGAACCTTCTGGGAAATAATTTTGGCGTTATTTCTTTTATTGCGGTATTCAACGAGGCTTTTGGCATCCCGCTGCACATTCTTCAGCAAGCTCTAGCCTGGCACGAGTTCAAGTGGGGTCAAGTACACATTTCTGATGAAGAGTTTAAATCCCTGATCGATCCATGGATCGACAGATCGGTCTGAGCGGTATTTCAGAAGTTCCGCTTGTAAGCAGCGGGGAGCCAGGGCTGGTCCAGGGAGCCGCAGTGGTCAGTAACCGGTCCAGAGAACGAGCACGGAAGAAGGTGTGGATCTGCCTGAGACGACCGGGCCACGTGACAGCCGTGTTGGCGATGAAAGCCTCGAAGTGCGGCCCGGATGCGTTCCACCGGGTTGTCGTGGGACTGTAGCGCGCCCGTACAGCAGCTCCAGGCAGGGATGCTCGGCCAGGTAGGCGGTGACTGCCTTGGCGTGGTGGATGCTGTCGTTGTCGCAGATCACCACGATCTTCAGCGCGGCCGGGAACGCGGTGATCACCTCATCCAGCAGGCATAGGAAGTCGGCCGCGCACCGGCGGGCCTTGATCGCGGCGGACAGATAACGGCGGTCGGTGTCCTACACCCACGCGATCGGCCCGCCAAGCTGGGCATGAGCGGCATCCAGGAACACCGACGACTGCCGGGGGACGGAGCCTTTGACCTCGCCCGACTGTCCGCGCTGCGCGAGTGGGTCGACGCCAGGGACCTCAAGGTCGGCATGTGGCTGCGCACCTTCGCCGGCATCCGCGTCCAGGTCACCGCGATCAAGAAGTGGACCGCCTGCCAGCGCGTCCACAACCTCACCATCGCCGACCTCCACACGTACTATGTGCTCGCAGGCGACCAGGCTATTCTGGTTCATAATTCTGGTCCCTGCGGCTTTAGCTTGGATGCAGCATCGGCGTCTGGAGCGCTTCCGGATCGTGGAGGATATTCGGTCGCTGGACGTGCTCCTCAAAAGCGCGCGGGGAGAGATGGGAATCCAAATGGGTGGCCAGTGACAACGTGGTAGATATGCGTCTCCCCGATTGGCGCGGGACCAGGTTCACGCCGTCAGGCGGCTTCGTGACATTCCTGGACCAGGAGCAGAGAATGCCTCACGAGACATTCGATGGTAGGTCGATAGAAGTCATTGACTTTTTCGACACAACAAACGGAGAACGCGTAATGGAATTCCGGGATCCGGAATTCTGGACACATGGGTCATTTCTCGCTGTCGCCCTCCCCGAAGGGAAAGAATGGCGGGATGCCGTGGTAAGCATCGACCCTCAAGTTGGCGATATCCCGGTCCATCTAATGCTCTGGGCGATCGAGATCGCGAAGGCAAAAGTGCTTTAGTTGTGAATTTCCGAACGGCCCCTGAACTCCTCATGTCGAGGCTTCCAGGGGCCGCTTGACGGCTACAGCGACCGTGATCGTTTTCTGACGGCTACGGTTCGGGGTGGTCGTCGAGAGCACCTGACATGCGTTCGATGGCATCGCGTTGGAGGCGGAGTCGGACGTGGGCGTAGACGTCGGCGGTGATCGAGATGTGGGCGTGGCCGAGGAGTTCCTTGATCACGACGAGTTCGACGCCCTGCTCCAGGAGCAGGGTGGCGGTCAAATGGCGTAGGTCGTGGAAGCGGATGCGTCGGAGGCCGGCCTGGTCGAGAAGGCCACAGAAGCGGCGGGTGAGGTTTGCGGGATCAAGGCCGCGCAGAGAGCACAGTGGACGGCTGGAAGCGCGCAGAAGGGCGGACGCTCCCGCGCGGCGAACATGGAAGCTGACTGGTGATTAACGGGCCGATGAATGCCGCGGATGGAAGGGGCTGTGAGCGTGCCACGCAGAGCGTCCTCTCACCTTCAGGGGTGACCACAGTCCTACAGTGGAATCCTTTGATGTCGAACGGGTGCCACATCGTTACCTACCACCCAAGTCCGTGATGGGAATGGAAAAACTTCAATACCTCGCACAGGCGTATCTCCGTCAGGATTATGATCTGGAGGCGGAGAAGCCTCTTCAGATCTTGATGGAATTCCGAGGCAGCGAACTTCCTGAGATGGTCGCAAAATTGAGAAGCGCCATGGAAAGGATGTTGAGTTCGGGCGCGGGCAGCGTCGGAGAATATCTCGGCGGGTGGCGATCCTCAGGGGATCGGCTAGCCTAACTGCTGCGGGAAGGAAAGCTATAGCCATAGGCCGCCGACATGAAAGCCGCCATCTGAAGAGAGACCTCAGTGAAGATTGAATTGACAGACGATCAGGCGCTCGTCCTGTTCGATTGGATGAACCGTGTGATGCATGAGGAAGATTTCTCGGTTCTCGTCGACGATCGCGCAGTTTGGTCTGCTCTGTTGAGAATCAGCGGGACGCTGGAAACGCAATTGTCATCGATCTTCGATTCTGCTTATTCCGAACAGCTGGATGCGGCCCGCCGGCGGCTAATTGGCGAGCTGGGGGAATTTGGCGAACGATGAAGTGACACACGTGCCGTCATGACCTGGTAGCCGGCTATGACGACAACGTCAGCGGACGGCTGATGGGGCGGTGGATCTTCGGGGCCATCGCCCTTCTCCATGAGTGCAGCAATGAGCCCTTTCCATCGTGATGGTGCCGCTCACGATGGGTGTGGAGGGAGCCGGAGCCCCGGCCCGGTCGGCAGCGCCGAGGCAGCCGTGCCGACGCCACTCGAAGGGACGATCGACTGCTCGGGACGCCGGAGACGTCCGGATACTGTTCGTGCTCAGCGCGGACAAGAGCAGGGATGAGAGGAGGACGGTGAGCACGTTGTCGGGCCTGGCCGTCAACCCCGCGCTGCCGGCGCGCCTCATGCTCCGCATGCTCCAGCCGGAGGTGACGGCTGGCGCGCTGCCGTATCTGGCGTGGCGGGCCGACCTGCCGGAGCAGGTGGTGAAGGCCTTCGTCGGCCACCACGACGCCAAAGTCAGGGAGTGCTTCGCCGGTAACCTCCACGTCCCGGCCGGGATCCGATCCAGGCTCGCGGGGGATCCTGTTCTCCGCGCGCGCTGGGCCCTGGCCGAAGGTCCGCAGTGGCACCGCTTCCAACCCCGGACCACGCCGTTGACCGATGCCGCCTACGACCTCCTGGCCCATGACCCGTGCATCGAGATCCGGTGCGAGCTGGCCCAGAGTCGGCAGACTCCTGTTCCCGTCCTGACCGTGCTGGCGGCAGATCCGGAACCTGAGGTGCGAAGAACGATGTGTTCCGGCTGGAACCTGCTTCCCGCACCTGTCAGAGCGGCCCTCCTGGACGACAAGGATCCGTCGGTACGGCGGGCGGCCGAACTGAAGGGCTACCCGGAGCGGCCGGGACTGCTCGACAAGATCCTCGCGAGTGGCGACGCGACGCGGGTCGTGGGCGAGGCGCCGCTGCCCAGAGCGATGGCCGAACACTATGCCCGCAGCAGTGACACCGGGCGCCGCCGCATGGTCGCGGAGAACCCGCACCTGGACCGCGATCTGGTGGAGGAGCTGTCCACCGACCCCGACCTGAGGATCCGCTTGAGGGTCTCGCTCCGCGCGGAACTGACCGAAGCCGAGCGTGCGGCCATCGACTACGACTCCGAGCCGTACCGTGTGCGCGTCCCGCTGCCGTGAATCCGCGACTGTTTCGCCGATGCCTCCGCGATGGCCCGCCACGCGGAATCGGCCATGTGGTGCTGCGCCGCAGCGTCGCCTGCAATCCGGACCTCGAGCCGGTCCTGGTCGAGCGGCTCGCCCGCGATGACGATCGAGCGGTCCGGCTCCTGCTGGCCGAACATCATCCGGACGCGCCCGCCGACCTGCTGCTGCGCGTGGTCCTGGACGGCGCCGGGTATTCGGAAGGCGACCTGACCGACAGACCGCGCTTTCCACGAGCGGATCTGGCCCGCTTCGCCGACTCGCCGCGTCCGGGCGAGCGACGCCTGGTCGTGCTGGATCCACGGACCCCAGCGGACGTCATCGAGCGGCTGAGCCATGACGAGGAACGCAGCGTCCGGATCGCCATGGCCCGAGACGCACGACTGCCCGTCACCCGGATGCCGGCGCTCCTTGACGATTCCGACGAGCAGGTCGCGTTCTCGGCGGCCACCAACCCCGCGCTACCGGTGGAGGCCATGGCCCGACTCGTCCAGACCGCCGACAATATGGATGAGTGAGCCCTTTCGTCCCGGGTGGCGGTCGGCTTCGACGGCCTGCACGACGAGGAACGCTTGCACGATCGCGATGGCGCGACGAGGACAGCAAGGGAGTCGGGACCAGCACCTTCCAGGCCTTCAAGGTCGCAACAGCGCGCTCGCCTCCCAGCTCGGACGCGGGCATGAGCACGGTTGACGGACCGCTGATGGCGCGACAGGCGAGGCCGGTGGCGCTTGAACGGCACACTCCGACCGATGCCGCCACACGGTCGGGCGACCCTATGGTCCTGGAGTGCCAGAGCCTCGGTGAGTGGCACCATGTGTCACCCCCATCCCATAGCGGGTGCCGTTGACATCAGCCACAGAGCATCGAAGCGCCTTTCAAGGGGCGGCGGGGTTCGCTGGCCTGGGCGGCCACCGCGCGGTGAGCGCCGTCCTCGCCCAGCGTCAGGACGTGCCGCGATGCCAGGCCGTGAGCCGGCGGTCCCGTCGGTGGTCCGGCTTAGGCCCGCGATCACCGGGTACCAGCAGCACATGCTTGACCTTCTGCCCGTGGAGACACTCCGGGAGGTCGTCGACCTGCTCGTCCGTCTCGTCGAGGCGGCCGGCGCGATCGTCATCTTCGCCGGTGCGGCCGTGGCCTTCGTGCGCTTCCTCCTGGTCGCCGTACGGCGGCGCGACGATGACGGGTTCATCGCCGTGCGGCTGTTCCTGGGGCGGTTCCTCGCGCTCGGTCTGGAGTTCCAGCTCGCCGGCGACATCCTGCGCACGGCCATCTCGCCGAGCTTCACGCAGATCGGGCAGCTGGCGGCGATCGCGGCCATCAGGACCGCGCTGAACTTCTTCCTGAGCAAGGAGATCGAGCGGGAGGGACGTACGGTGAACGGAGCCCATCCGCGTCCGGCCCCCGGTGCCGGAGGTGGCTGAGCTCGTCCGCGCGGCCGCCACCCTGGTCGCCGCCATGGGACTGGTCGCGGCGGTCGCCGCCCTGCTGTCCGGCGGCGGCCCCCGGGGGGCGATGGCGGTGCTGCTGGACTTCCTCGTCGCGGCGGGGCTGCTCCGCCTCTCCTTGGCGCAGACGTGGACGGCCATCGCCGTGGCGGCGCTCACGATCGCGATCCGCAAGGTCGTCGTCGCCGGGTTCTCCCTCTCCGCCCGCTGATCCTCCGCCCTCCGGCACGTCCCGCCGCGCCGTCCGGTGGCGTGGCCCCGGCCCTCATCCCGCGCGGACGTCCGGCGGCACTGTCTTACACAAACGACCAAGACGATCGTCTCGGACTTGGGTAGGCTCGCGGACATGGGAAACCGTGAGGATCTGCTGGCCGGAGCCAAGCGCTGCCTGTACGAGAAGGGCTACACGCGCACGACCGCACGCGACATCGCGGCGGCCTCCGGCGTCAGCCTGGCGGCCATCGGCTACCACTTCAGGTCCAAGGAGGCGCTGATGAACACGGCGCTCTTCCAGGCGATGCAGGAGTGGGGCGACGAGATCGAACGGGCTCTGACCGCCGACGCCGACCCCGGCGCCACGCCCGCCGAGCGCTTCGCGGCCACCTGGGACCGGGTGATCGCCTCCTTCGCCACCCACCGTCCGGTCTGGGTCACCCAGTTCGAGCTCATCGCCCAGATCGACCGCCTGCCGGAGATCCGCGAGCAGCTCGTCGCCTCGATGGACGCCGCCCGCCTCGGACTGGCCGAGATGTTCCGCAACGTCGGCGCCCCGGCGGGGGAGGCGGGCGGCGACAAGGACGCGCGGATCGTCGGCTCGCTCTACCAGGCGATGCTGAGCGGGGTGCTGGTGCAGTGGCTGGTCGATCCGGAGCAGGCCCCGTCAGGCCGTGACCTGGTCGACGCGCTGCGGATCGTCGGCGACGACATGGGTACGGCCCCGACGGCCCGGGAAGCCTGAGCCGCCGGCCCCGGCCCGGAGTCCGCCTCCACAACCGTCTACCGGTTCCGCTGACAGTCCGCGGCCGGCCGCGCCGGTCCCGCCGTCCGGCCTACTCCTCCGGGTCCCGCTGTCCGGCCTGCTCCTCCGGGTCCCGCTGTCCGGCCTACTCCTCCGGGTCCCGCTGTCCGGCCTGCTCCTCCCCGGTCGGCCAGAAGTAGAACGTGAGGGAAGGACGCCGCGGGTCACCGCCGACCGCGATCAGCCCCAGCCGCACCCTGACCCCGCGGGTCGCCATCGCCTCGCGCAGGCGCAGCAGCGGGCCGAGGTCGTGGCCGAAGGCCCGCTGCAGGGAGCCGAGCAGCTCCGCCACCCCTTCCGGGCCGTCCCAGCCCCAGGCCGCGCAGAAGAAGAAGACCTTCTGCCGGGTCCCGGTCCCGTCGTGCGAGAGCTGCAGGAACAGCGACCGGTCGGCGGGTCTCGGCCGTGAGGCGGTGACGAACAGGTCGTGCAGCCGCCTGGCGGGCAGCAGGTCCGGATGCGTCCCGGCGCGGTCGCCGAAGGCGCGGTCCGGGTCCGTGGGGAGCCACTTGTAGGTCTTCCAGGCCGTGAGCTCGCCGCCCGCCAGGTCGTAGCCCATCACCTCGACGGCTCCGGGGAGCCGGCAGCCGTGCAGGTGCTCGGCCTGCCTGAGGGTCTTCATCCGCAGCGGGAACCTGGCGGCGAGCTCGTCCGGGCCGAGCCAGCCGGTCCTGAAGTAGACCGTTCCGCGCCTGCGGCCCCCGGTGCCGTAGCCCAGGCCGAGCATCAGCGGGGCCGGCAGGTCCGCCGGGGCGCCGGCCAGGTGGGTCCGGAACAGCTCCAGCAGGCAGGCGCTCTGCTCCTCGGTGGAGCATCCGGTGACGGAACGGGCATGCGCCAGCGAATGCTCCCAATCCTCGGCGCGATGCTCGACCATGTCGATGACGCAGCGCAGGGTGGGGGCGCCCTGCTCGCCGAGTTTCAGGGAAACCTCAACCGGCACGGCGGAGCCGGTGAGAATGGAGTGCCGGCGCGGCTCCCCGGTGATCCGGAGCAGCTCGGCGGCGGTGGCGCCGGCATCGTCGCGGACGCCGAGCCGTACGGCGAGGTCGCCGAACGCGGCGGCCAGCCGCGCCGTCGCGGTGAGGTCCATGGAGGCCACGGTTGTCTCCTCGGGGCAGGGGGGAGCGCTTGTGACAGCCGAGACAGCCGACGTCGTGATCGTCGGGGCCGGGGTCGCCGGACTGGCCTGTGCCCGCCGGCTGTCCGCGCGGGGCTTCGACGTCGTGGTGCTGGAGGCCCGGCACGCGATCGGCGGCCGGGTCCGCACCTTCCGGCCGGATCCGGCGGAGGCGGTCGAGCTGGGCGCCCAGGTCGTGCACCCGGCCGGCTGCGACGACTTCGACGATCTCCTCCGCGAGGCGCGGATCGGCACCGCGCCCATGGAGACGGGCACCGAGCTCGTGGTCGTGGCCGGGGGCGTGCACCGCGGGGCCGCCGCGCTCGCCGCCCGGATCCGGCCGCTGCCGTGGGCGGTGGAGGCGGGGCTGTACGCCTCGCGGCCGCTGTCCGGCACGGTGGGCCGGGGGCTGTCCGGCCTCGCCCCGCCCGCCCGCGCGCTGGCGCGCTGCTGGATGGAGCAGGTGGTGGGGGAGGACCCGGCGCTGCTCGACCTGGCGGAGACCGCGGCGACCTACCACGGCCGCGGGCGGGGCGGTGAGCGAGTGGTCGTCGGGGGGTTCGACCGGTTGGTCCACGCGCTGGCCGAGGGGCTGGAGATCCGTACGGACTCCCCGGTCGAGCGGTTGCGCTGGGGCCCGGACGGGGTGGAGGCCGCGACCGCCTCCGCGGTGGTCCGCGCGCGTGCGGCCGTGCTCACCCCGCCCCCGCCGGTGGTCGCCGGCGGGGACCTCGCCTTCGATCCGCCGCTGCCCCGGCGCAAGACCGACGCCGCCGCCGTGCTCGCCTCCTGCGACGCCGTCGCGGTCGTCCTGGTCACCGCCCGGCCGGCGCCCCGCTCCGCGTGGCTCCTCCTGGCCGATCCACCCGGCGGGCTCTGGACCAGCCGGGCCGGTTCGCGCGTCACGGCCGGTCACGTCAAAGGACCCTCGGCGCGGCTGGCCCGGCGGCCGGGCTGGGAGGCCGACCTCCTCAGGTCGCTCGGCCCCCGCCTGGGGGAGGTGGACGACGTGCTCGTCACGGACTGGGGGCGCGATCGGTGGTCGCGCGGCGCCTACAGCGTGCCGGTGGCCGGCGCCGGGGCCGCCTCGGCCGTGTGGGCCGAGCGGCTCGGCGGGACCGTCTTCTTCGCCGGGGAGGCCTCGGCCCGGCCTGACCTGCGCGGTCTCGTCCAGGGGGCGCTGGCCAGCGGGGAGAGGGCGGCGGGCGAGGTGGCGCTCGGCCTGTCCGGCGGGCCTCATGACCAGCGCAGCGGCAGCGAGGCGTAGCCGCGGGGGACCGCGCCCGTACGGCGGGCCGGGCCCGCGCCGCCCGGCCGCGGTTCGGCCGGGCAGCCACGGACCGCCGCGATCAGCAGCCGCGCGAACAGCCTGACGAGGGGCGCGCCGAGACAGGAATGCGGACCCGCCCCGAAGGAGAGGTGCGGGTTGACGCGGCGGCCCAGGTCGAGCCGGTCGGGGTCGGTGAATTTCGCGCCGTCGCGGTTGGCCGCCCCGAGCAGCGGCACGACGCCGTCACCCCGCCGGATCGACCGGCCGCCGATGACGAGGTCCTCCCCGGCGGTGCGGGCGGTGAACTGGATGGGCGGGTCGATTCTCAGCAGCTCCTCCGCGGCCCGCCGCGCCGGCGATCCACCGGCGTCCGCCAGGTCGCGCCAGCGCCCGGGCTCGGCCAGCATGGCGGCGACGGCGTTGGTGATCATGTCGCCCAGCGGCTCCACCCCGCCGACGACGAGGAGGCCCGCCGTGGCCATCGCCTCCGCCGGGGCGAGCAGCCCTTCGAGGTGTCCCCGCGCGAGAACGGTGAACGCGTCCGGGCGGGGGACGGTGCTCCGGGCGAACAGGTGGTCGGCGAACCGGTCGCACATCGCCGACATCGCGGCCTCCCCGTCCCGCGCCGGATCGGCGAAGGGGTCGAGGTTGCCCGCGACGGCGTCGGCCCAGCCGCCGAAGTCCGCGAGATCGTCCTCCGGCAGGCCCAGGAAGCCGGCGAGCACCCGGACCGCCAGCGGGCGGGCGAAGTCGGCGGCGAGGTCTATCTCCCGGCCCGCGAGCGCCGCCTCGCGCACCCGCAGCACCCACGCGCCGACCAGCGGGGCGAGCCAGCGCTCGTGCTCGCGCAGCGCCCCCGGCCGGAACGCCGGCGCCGCGGCCCGCCGCAGCCTCGTGTGGTCGGGCGGGTCGGTGTTCAGCATGGAGGTGGGCAGCGCCGTGCGGCGCTGCCGTAGCCGCTGCCCCTGCCGCGCGGAGAAACGGGGATCGCACAGCACGGTGAGGCAGTCTCGGTGCCGGGTGAGGAACCACAGCCGGGCCCCCGGCACCGGATGCACCGGGTCGTGCTCCCGCAGGGCGCGGTAGGCGGGGTAGGGGTCGGCGAGGATCCCGGGGTCGCGGGGATCGTAGGCGGGCGCTGTCATCGGCGTCAGTGCATGGTCAGGCCGCCGTCGACCGTGAGTACCTGGCCGCTCATGAACTCCGATTCCGGAGAGCAGAGGAACAGCATGGTGCCGACGAGGTCGCGGGGGTGCTGGTGCCGTTTCACGGACTGGTACTGCAGGATCTCGTCCACCGCCTCCCGGCCCGCGGGGCTGAGCGGCCGGTCGGGGAGGTCGGGGACCACGGCCCCGGGGGCCAGGGCGTTCACCCGGATCCCGTGCTCGCCGTATTCGCGGGCGAGTGCCTTGGTCAGGCCGATCACCCCGGACTTGGCCGCGATGTAGTGGGCCATGTTGGACAGTCCCGACCACACGAGGTTCGTCGCCACGTTGACGATCGCGCCGCGGCCCTGCTTCCGCATCACCGGCAGCACCGCCCGGCTGCACAGGAAGACGCTGTCGAGGTTCAGGGCGAGCACCCGCCGCCAGGCGTCGTGGTCGATGTCCTCGAACGCCACGTGCGGGTAGCTGCCGGCGTTGTTGACCAGCACGTCGACGGCCCCGAAACGGGCCAGCACGGTGGCGGCCATGCCGGCGGTCTGCTCCGGCGAGGTCACGTCGACGCCGAGGGGGTGCGCGCGTTCCGAGCCGGTCCGCTCGTTGAGCCAGCCGGCGAAACCGGCTGCTCCCTCGGCGTCGACGTCGCACACGACGACCCGGGCGCCCTCCTGGACGAGGGCGGTGCAGTACCACCGCCCTATGCCGTTGGCCCCGCCGGTGACGATGACGACGCTGTCGTCCAGCCTGCCCATCAGTTCCTCTCCTGGTCGTCGTCCGGCTGGTAGAACATCAGCCGGTTGCCGTCGATGTCGTGGGCCTCCAGGAAGCGCGCGACGCCCGTGACGGCGCGCATCCGGGCCGGTGGGGTCCTTCCGTCACGGTCGAGCAGCCCGCGCGTGTGCTCCAGGTCGTCGACCCGGAAGTCCAGCACCGCCCCGCCGCTGACCCCGGCGGTGGGGATCTCCGACAGGCCGATGCTCACCCCGGGCACCGGGGAGGTCAGCTCGATCCAGCCGAACTCCGGGATCGCCGCCAGGACCCGGCAGCCGAGCACCCGGCCGTACCACTCCGCCGCGGCCCCGGCGTCGGCCACGGTCAGCACGCACTGCAGCCTGCGCTCGCCGGAACCGCCGGCCGCCGGAGCCTGCGCGGCCATCCGGGCGGCGGCGCTGGCCGGGGCGGCGCTGACCGGGGCGGCGGAGGCCGCCGTCGCGATCAGATGGTCGTCCAGCGGGAGCGCCCTTAGCTCGTCGATCAGCTCCTCCCGCCGGTCCAGCAGGAAGCCGGCCGCCCCGCCGTCCGCCGGCAGCCCCGAGCGCCACGCCTCCCGCTCCTCCAGGCGGCCCCGGACGGCGGCGGTGAGGAGCCCGAGGACGTCCACGGGCGCGAAGGCGATGTTGACGGCGAGGGAGTGTCCCACCGCCTTCGCGCTGTGCCAGGTCCCCGCGGGCAGGCACAGGACGTCGCCCGGGCTGAGCAGGACCTCGGCGAACGCCTCCTCCTCGATCTCCGGGCGCTCCCACGGACGGACCGAGCTGGGGGCGCGCCCGATGTAGCGCACGCCGCCGCCCTCGTCGGCGAAGGCGTTGCCGCGGGGGAAGGGGACACCCGGCGCCCGCGACAGGCGCCACCGCTTGTGCCCGTCGAGCTGGAGCGTCGTCACGACATGGGCGTCGAAGTGGGTGTTGAAGCCGTAGCCGTGCGGTGAGAGGTAGCACTTGACGCCCATGTCGCCGTGGTGGCCGAGCTCGCGCTTGAGCCGGGCGGCCAGGTCGGCGACGCGGGGGGCGGCCCGCTCGACGGGCTCCACGCAGACCGAGGCGCCGCGTCTGAGATGGCCGGCCACGTCGGCGGCCTCCACCGCGACGTGCGCCCCGGCGGCCCCTCCGTCGCCCTCCCGGTCGCCGCTGACGCGGATGAGCAGGCCCAGCTCGTTCTGGCGGCCCATCGCCTCGCGCAGGTCCGCCATGGTGAACAGGTCGTCGAAGCGGCCGGCGGGCCCCTGGACGTGCAGCGGCCTGCGCTGCCAGTAGGCGGTGCGGAACACCTCGGGGTCGAGCGGGTGCACGAGCGAGGCCAGCGCGGAGGCACCCTCCCGGGCCGGCCCGTCAGCGGTGACGCGCAACGGCCACGGGCCGGTCATCCCGGTTCTCGCGGGCCGAGGAGAAGGCAGTAGACGACCGACTCGTGCAGCCCGTCGAAGCCGAGCCGGCCGTCGAGCTCGCGGTCGAAGTAACCGCCGACGGGCACCGCGGCGAGCCCGCGCCCGGACGCGGCGAGCACCGCGTTCTGCACGACGTGCCCGGCCTCGATGAGCACGAAGCGGTAGCCGCGCTCGCCGTATTTGAAGGCGGAGCGGTAGAACACCGCCGACACCAGCACCACGGCCGGCGCCGCGGCGACGAGGTCGGACTGGACGAAGCAGCCGCCGGCCTCGAACTCGCCCAGCTCGTGGAGCTCGTGCGCCGCCGGGTCGTAGTGGTAGAGGCCGGGCACCAGGCCCGACACCTCGCGGGCCCAGAGATAGAGCTCCAGGGGGTAGAGGGCGCCGCCGGACGGGGCGGCGCGGAAGGGACGTGGATACCGGCCGTCGGCGTTGGGCCGCGTCACGCCGTAGGCGCAGCGCAGGATCTTCGACACGTCCGGCAGCCCGACCGGCCCGGGACCGAACCCCCGGGCCGACTCGCGGCCGGTCAGTGCCTCGTCGAGGCCGATGACGGACGGCGGGAGGTCGTACGGCAGGGCGATCCGGGGACGGTCGTGGTACGGCTTGGCCTCGCGCAGCCGGTTCATCATCGCGACGACCGTGCCGTCGGAGGGGTGCCGGTCGAAGTAGAGGTGCGGTGTGGCCCGGGTCGTCTTGGAATTCTCGTGATAGCTCTCCCAGACGGCATCCTCGCTGTCCTCCAGCAGGAACGCGTCGACCGGATGCATGGCTGCCCTTCCTCGTCGGGGGATTTCCCTCGTCAGGGAAACGGGTGGGGATGGGGGTTGTCGTCGCCGGGGGACCAGCCGGGGAGCGCCGCCAGCCGCCGGCCGCCGGTCGCCCGGTTGGAGTGCCCCATGTGCAGCGGATGCAGGCCCGCGACGACCACCCGCACGACCGACAGCCCCAGCTCCGCGATGTCGGGCGTCGTGAGGTCGCACGCGATCACGTCCTCGCCGGCCGCCGCCACGGCCGCGACGAGCGCGCCGAGGGAGCGGTCACGGCCGGGGGAGAGGTCGAGATCGACCTCCTCGGGGGAGTCCCAGGCGAAGCGGGCGTATTCCTTCGACTCCTGCGGGCAGTAGTAGCGCAGATGGGCCCGCTGCCCGTCGACCGCGGGATGACCGGCCTCCACCTCGACGGGGAGCGGCGGCAGGTAGTTCATCACCTGGACGGAGAACTTCCGCGTGTGCGCCAGCTCCTCCAGGCTCTTACGGCAGGCGACCTCGGCGTCCGGGTGGGAGGCGGCGGCGAAGGCGAGCGCGGGCGAGGTGCGGGTGAAGCCCTCGGCGATCGTCATGACGGACGGGCAGCCGATGTCGGTGCCGATGTCGACGATGTGCACCGCCAGCCCGACGGCCTGGAAGCGCCGCACGAGGTCGGTGAGGGAGTCGGGCAGGCTGTCGTGCCTGATCCGGGGACGGCTCAGCCGTCCCTGCCACATGAGCGTGAACGCGTCGCGCTCGACGACCTCGCACAGGGCCGACAGGGTGGCCTCCTCCGGGGAGGAGCCGCAGGCCAGCCCCGTGGAGATGGGCTGGGCGATCGCCGCGTCGGCCCGGTAGTGGTAGGGGACGTAGACGAAGGCCGCGGGGACGAGGACCTCGTCCCCGGTGACCAGGGAGCGCCCCGGCGTCCAGGCCACCCGGGTGCCGGAGGTGAACGGCTTCCAGGGGAAGCCCGGCGCGCCGTGCTGCTCCGGGCGGTAGAGGGCGTAGGAGTCAGGCGGGGTGGCGGGCCGGTCGAGCTCGGCGTAGGACGCGATCAGGAGGTCGTCGTAGGAGAAGCAGGCCGAGCAGTAGCGCTCGACCGCCTCGCCGACGGCCTTGGCCAGCGCCCTGCGCCGATCCGTCGCCGCCCCGCCGTTGTTGCCGAAGTTCTTCAGGAAGCCCAGGGCCTCCGCGGAACAGGCTTCGGACAGGTAGTGGACGAAGCGGGGCTCGTCGTCGTCGATCCGGAGCTCGGTGATCTCACGGACGATGCCCGTGCGGGGGTCCACGAGATCGGTCCATGCGTCGAGCAGGTCCATCCACCTCTCCTATCGGGCGGGTTCACTCCGCCAGCTGGGAACCGTGAGTGATCACGGGTGCGCCCTGCCGGGCGGTCCCGCTGCAGTCGGGGCAGCGAGGGACGCGCAGCACCCGGCGGACGGCCGAGTGGAACGGCACCAGGCTGACCTCGATGACGCGGCCGCACGTGGTCACGGGCAGCCCGGCGAGGTGCTTGACGGCTTCGGTGGCCGCGATCTCCCCGGCCACCGCGGGTATCGAGGGGAGGAACCCGGCGCCGGGCGAGGGCTGGGCGCGCAGCAGCGCGTGGGCCTCACGCCACACGTCGTCGGAGTCGGCCCGCAGGAGATAGCAGCGCAGGCACGCGGTGTCGAAGGGATGGGTGAGCGGGCCGACCCGGATGACGAGGTCGTCGATCCAGACGGGCAGCAGGACGGCGCGCGCGTCCAGCGCGCGCCGCGCCACCTCGGCGAGGGCGGGGTCCGCCGGGCCATCGGCCGCGGCGCACCAGAGATCCCAGCCGTCCTCGCCGGCCGCCCTCGGCCTGGACGCCGCCGCGGTGGCTGAGGTGCTCGGCCAGGCACCG
>NZ_JBSFPS010000085.1:0-33737 GCF_053588315.1 Streptosporangium sp. NPDC003464
GGACACCTCCCCAGGTGATCACGGTGAGCGACGAGCCACCGGAGAGCCACAAGATGACCCAGGACGCCCAGTCGGAGCCTCCTCCTCCACGGGAGGTTCGAGGTCCTCCTCCACGTCGTCGCCGAGCTCGGCCAGGCGGGCGAAGGCGGTGCGGGTCAGGGCCTGGCTGCGGCCGAGGTAGCGGCGGGTGATCAGGCTCCTCTCGGGATGGGCGGCCAGCCAGGACTCGCCCGCCCGGATCAGCTTGTCCACCTCGTCGGAGGCGACCCAGTAGTGCTTGGCGTCGTCGAGCACCGGCAGCAGCACGTAGAGCTGGTTGAGCGCGTCGGCCAGCCGTACCTCGCCGCGCAGCGACAGCCGGACGTAGCGGGAGTCGCCCCACTCGGGGAACTCCGCGTCCAGCGGCACGGGCAGCGCCTCGACCTCCCAGCCCAGCGGTTCGAACAGCCGGTGGGCCATCCCGGGGCCGCCCCGGCAGGGCAGCACGGGCAGCGCGATCTCCAGCGGGATGGGGCCGGCGGCCAGCTCGGGACGGCTGTCGCAGCGACCGGCGCGGGCCGTGCGGAACACCTCCGCCAGCGCCACGGCCAGCAGCGACGACGCGGCGTAGGGCCGGTCGTTGACGTACTGGCCCAGCGCGTAGTCGGGGGTGGAGCGGCCGCGCGAGCGGACCAGGCGGACCGGGTCGACCTCGAGCATCAGCGCCGCCGTGCAACGCTCCTCGTCGGCCTCCGGGTAGAAGACGCGGGCCACGCCGTACGACTGGCCGAACTCCTGAACCCGGTCCGGATGCTTGTGCAGCAGGAAACCGAGGTCGGTGGCGGGCCGTACGGTCGTGGAGATCGTGAGCAACACCCGGCTCAGTCTGCCCGACATCCGGCCGGACGGGCCATGGGTTAACGGGCCGGACGTGATCGCCGAACCCCGGTGCCCACGGTCACGCCGGACGGACCGGGGCCGCCCGGCGGCCTCCCAGGCGGGCGGCGGCGCGTCCCCGGCCGCACCGTCCGGCGTCGGCCGCCCCGCCGATCCGGCGGTGATCCGCCCGGCCGGGCCGCCGCGCCCGTGAGGGGTGCGGCGGAGGTCCACGGCCTACACGTGGGGCAGGACCTCGGCGGCGATGAGCTCCAGGTGGTCCAGGTCCGACAGGTCCATCACCTGGAGATAGACCCGCTCGGCGCCCAGCTCGGCGAACCTGCCGAGCTTGTCGACCACCTCCGCCGGGGTGCCCGCCAGGCCGCTCGCGCGCAGTGCGGCGAGGTCCTGTCCGGCGGCCTCGGCCCGGCGCGCCACCTCGGCCTCGTCGGAGCCGACGGCGACGGTCTGGGCGGCCGAGAGCACGATCTTCGAGCGCCCCTCCGCCTCGCACGCCTCCCGGACCCGGCCGAAGGCCAGCCCGGTGTCGTCCAGGGTGTGGAAGGGCAGGTTGTACTCGTCGGCGAAGCGCGCGGCCAGCCGCGGGGTGCGCTTGGCGCCGAACCCGCCGATGATGATCGGCGGCCTGGGGCTCTGCACGGGCTTGGGCAGCGCCGGCGAGTCCGCCAGCCGGTAATGGGCGCCCTCGAAGGAGAACTTCTCCCCCGCGGGCGTGGTCCACAGGCCGGTGAGGATCTCCAGCTGCTCCTCGAAGCGGCCGAAGCGCTCGCCCATCGGCGGGAACGGGATCCCGTACGCGGTGTGCTCGGCGTCGAACCAGCCGGTGCCCAGGCCCAGCTCGACCCGGCCCCCGCTCATCCGGTCCACCTGGGCCACGCTGATCGCCAGCGGGCCGGGCAGCCGGAAGGTGACCGGGGTGACCAGGGTGCCAAGCCTGATCGTGGAGGTCTCCCTGGCCAGGCCCGCGAGGGTCACCCAGGCGTCGCTGGAGCCGGGACCGGGGTCGCCCGGCCCGATCCGCATGTAGTGGTCGGAACGGAAGAAGGCGTCGAACCCCAGACGCTCGGCGGTCCGCGCGACCGTCAGCAGCTCGTCGTAGGTGGCGCCCTGCTGCGGTTCGGTGAAGATCCTCAACTTCATGAACCCCATTATCCGGGCACTCCGGACGGCATCCGCAGAAAGCCCGCGCGGCGGCGGGGCGCTTGCTAGCGTTCAGACTTCCGGTCCGCTCTGTAGCGGCTCATGCACTCAAAGCGACGGATCGACGCCGTGGAGAAGGTGGAACCCATGCCGGTGGCGACAGACCACTCCACCGCTCGCCGGACCCGCGAGCCGGGCACCCCTCCCCGATCGCTGGTCGCGCTCGCGGCGGCCGCGCTCGTCACCGGGACCGGCTTCGCCGTCTGGCTCCTGCCGGCCGGGACCGGCGGGCGGCCGGCGGCCGGGCAGGCCCCCCACCCCAGGGTCGGCCCTCCCCGGCTGACCACCCTGCCCGCGGCCGACCAGGCCCCCGGAGCGCCCCTCTCCCCGCGCGCCTCCGTCCGCCCGTCGGGCTACGTGCCGTTCGTCGACACCGGCGACGGGCCGCTCTCCAACCTGACCAGGACCGCCCGGCAGGGCAGCGTCCGCTGGTTCACCCTCGGCCATCTCACCGCCGGACCGGACGGCTGCACGGCCGAGTGGGCCGGCGGCCGGCAGCGGCCCGGCAGCCCGGTCGCCGGCCGCCTGGGCCGCCTGCGCGCGGCCGGCGGCGACGCGGGCCTGGCCTTCGGCGGCCCGGCCGGCCGTGAGCTGGCCGCCGCCTGCACCGACCCCGGCCGCCTTGTCGCCGCCTACCGCCGGGCGGTCGCCGCCTTCGGGGCCACCTACGTCGACTTCGAGGTCCGGGACCCGGGTGACGGCGAGACCGTGCTGCGCCGCGCGGGCGCGATCGCGGCCCTCCAGCGGGAGGCCGCCGCGCGGGGCCGTCCGCTCACCGTGAGCTTCACCCTGCCGGTGTCCGGGACGGGCCTGACGCCAGGCGACCAGACGATGCTCCGCTCCACCCGGGAGGCCGGCGCCGAGATCGCCGCCGTCAACCTCCTCGCCCCGCTCCAGGCCGCCGCCGGCGGCCGGTCGGACCTGCGCGCCGTCGCCGCGGCCGTCCGCGCCGCCCACCCCCAGGTCGCCGGCTCCCTCGCCGAGCCCACCGCCTGGCACAGGATCGCCCTCACCCCGGTCCTGACCGGCTCCCAGGACCTCACCGCGGCCGACGCCCGCAAGCTGACCGCCTTCACCGCCCGCAACGGCCTGGCCTGGCTCTCCACCCGGGGCGCCGCCCCCACCCCCGAGGTCGCCCGGCTCCTCGCGGCCGTCTCCCCCTAGACAGCTACCCCTAGCAGGGTTATAACTGGGTTATAACCCTTTACTAACCCTACAAGGGGGCGTGATGCCGAAGATCAACGTCTATCTGCCCGACGACCTGGCCGAGGCGGTGAGAGAGTCGGGGGTGCCGGTCTCGGCCATCTGCCAGCGCGCCCTGGAGCAGGCCGTACGGCGGGTCACCGCCATCCGGGAGACGGCGCTGGGCAGCCCTGACCTCGACGACCCGGCGGCCCGCCTGACCCACTTCACCGAGCGGGCCCGCGCCGCGGTCAAGCTCGCGGTGGAGCGGGCGCGCGCCGAGGGGACGGCCGAGGTCGGCACCGAGCATCTGCTGGGCGGCATGCTGGCCGAGGGGAGCAATCTGGCCCTGCACATCCTGCGCGCCATGGAGATCGACCCCGACCACGTACTGCGCGAGCTGGAGCGGCCGGCCTCCGGCACGCCCTCCGCCGCGCCGGGCGCCTCCCCGCTCCAGTTCAGCCGATCCGCGGCGGGGGCCCTGGAGCTGGCCGTCGTCGACGCGACCGGCATGGGGCACAACTACGTCGGCTGCGAGCACCTGCTCCTCGGGCTGATCGCCGAGCCCGAGGGGGCCGGCGGCCGGATCCTGCGGAGCCTCGGCGCCGAACCCCGGCTGACCCGCCGCACCGTCAGCGCCGCCCTGGCCGGCTACGTCCACCTCCGGGCGCAGACACAGGCCGCCGGCGCCCCGGCCGACTCGGCCGCGGCCCTGTCCGCCGCCATCCGCCAGGAACTGGGGCCGGTCCTCCAGCGGCTGGACCGGCTGGAGGCGCGGCTGGGCGAGGAGTGAGCCGGCCCTGACCGGCGCCGTTGACCAGCAGGGCCACGCACTCCACGTGGTGGGTCGTCGGGACCACGTCGAATTCACGTCGCCGCAGGTCGGAGTGGGGTAACCGGCTCACGATCGCTCTCCGTGCGCCCCTGGTGCGCGTTGATCTTGAACTACGCGCCCTCCACCGGCGTCGTCACCTCGGCATGGACAACTTCGTTCCGCGCCTCGACCGGCATCCACGCGGTTTCAGTGTGCGGCGTGCCTCGCCGCACCGGTGGCCGGGGCTCGCCCATCACACCTGTTGAAGCTCAGGGGATGTACACCTCGTAGTAGAAACCCGGCAGATAAGGGCCACCCCCGCGGAACCAGTGACAGTAGACGAGCCCGGTGTATTGACCGTTCTGCGCAGCGTCCTCGTAGGCGAGGTCGCAGGCGGCCAGGGTCTGGTAGGGGCCCTGCAGGTACCAGTCCGGTGTCGGCCAGCCCCCGGAGGCCACGGCCGCGCCGGTCTGGGTGGCGGCGAAGGCGGGGGTGCCGGCCAGGACACTGGCGCCCAGCGCCACGGCGAGCGCAGCGGAATGTAATCGGCGGATCTTCATTGTGGGTGACTCCTCATTCGGGAAGAAGAACACCTTCAGAGGAGCACCGGCTACCGGGCTTGAGGAGATACCGGTTCTCCATATTTCGGGCCTGATGGTGCGTTTGTCGAGGTTGTTTCACCTGGTCTGAACACATGAGCGCCCCGCTCGTCCTCCTCGCGGAAGGCAGGCTCGGCCGCCACGGAGTGGGATCCGCGGCGGCCGGAGATCATGAGGTGGACGGACACCGTATGTCGCTCACGGTTATGACGTCCAGGTCGCCCCGATTGCTCACAGGTCCGGTCCGGGAGCCGGAGCAGCCCCCAGATGCCCCAGTGAGGCACGGACACCCTTAGGCGCATGCCAGACCTTCAGACGGCTCCTGTGGGCGCCCAGAGGCTCGACGGGCCACAGTGACCCGTCCGACCGACTGGTGGCCGACCACATGGCTCTGTGAACGACGCCCCGCGACCGGATCGGTCGCGGGGCGTTTTCATGATCGTGCGCTCTCCGTGCGCCATGATCTTGGTTTGCCGTGGGTGACGCCGGGGTTCAATGAGACATCACGTGTTGCGTTTTCGCCGGTCAGAGCCTAGATCGAATCGCTGACCAGCAGGGCCACGCACTCCACGTGGTGGGTCATCGGGAAGGCGTCGAAGGCGCGCAGGTCGGCCAGGCGGTAGCCGTGCTCGGCGAGCCAGGCGAGGTCGCGGGCAAGGGTGGCCGGGTCGCAGGAGACGTAGACGATCCGGGTGGCCCGGAGGGTGGCGATCCGGTCGACGACCTCGCGCCCCAGACCGGCCCGGGGCGGGTCGACGACGACCAGGTCGGCGCGTTCGATGTCGAAGCGGTCGAGGGCGTGCTCGACACGGCCCCGGGCGAAGCTCGCCTGCGGCAGGTCCCGGAGGTTGCGTTCGGCGTCACGCACGGCCACGGCCTCGGACTCGACGCCGAACACGGCGCCCTCCGGGCCGACGGCCTCGGCCAGCCCCGCGGCGAACAGGCCCACGCCGCAGTAGAGGTCCAGGGCCCACTCCCCCGGCTGCGGGGCGGCGAGGTCCAGGACGGCGGCCAGCAGCGTGGCCGCGGCGCCGGGGTGGACCTGCCAGAAGCCGCTGCCGGTGATCTGGAAGTCGCGGTCGCCGACGCGCTCGGTGAGATGGTTGCTGCCGTGGACCACGCGGGTGCGGCCCTTGCCCTCGTCCACGAAGACGGCCACGCTCGTGTCGAGGTCGGGCACGGCCACCGTACGGCGGGGCTTGGGGGCGACCACGACGGCCTGTTCCCCGGTGCTGGAGGCGATGACCTCGACCGAGGAGGCATTGCGCCAGTTCATGACCTCGGCCCCGACGTTCTCCACCTCGGGGTGGGCGATCAGGCAGGCGTCCACCGGCTCGATGTCGTGGGAGCGGTGGCGGCGCAGGCCGAGGACGCCGTCACGGTCGACGGCGAACTGGACGCGGGTGCGCCAGCCGAGGCCGTCGGGGGCGCCGGGCACCTCCTCCACGATGCCCTTCCACTCGATCCCGGCCAACCGCCGCAGCTGCTCGGCGACCACGTCGGTCTTCAGCAGGCGCTGGGCGTCGAGCGAGGCGTGCTGCCAGTCGCAGCCGCCGCAGCGGCCGGGGCCGGCGAACGGGCACGGCGGGGTCACCCGGTCGGCGGAGGGCTCCAGGATCTCGACCGCGTCGGCCCGCAGGAACCGGCTGGTCTCCTCGGTGATCTCCGCCAGGACGCGCTCGCCGGGCAGGGCGTGCCGTACGAAGACCACCCGGCCGTCATGGCGAGCGACGCACCAGCCGCCGTGCGCGACCGGTCCCACCGTCAGTTCGATCGCCATGCCATGTCCTCGCAGTCCGTCGTCGTTCGAGCCTCCCTGTGGCCAGGAGTACATACGAAAGGTTATGCCTTGCCGTCCTCGCCCCGGGCCATCCCGTCACGGGAGGCCGCGCCGTCTCCTCACGGGGTGCCGCGCTGCGGGCGGGGCCCCTCCGCGGTCCCGTCACCGGCCGCCTGTCCCCGGGCCGCCCCGTCGTGGCGCGCCTCGTCGCCGGCCGCCTCGCGCTCCCGGCGCCGGACGGCGTTGGGGGCGTAGCGCTCGGGGCGGCCCTTGAGGCGGTCGGAGGAGTGGAGCTGCCAGGGCACGCTGGTGACCATCACGCCGGGCTGGAAGAGCAGGCGGCCCTTGAGCCGCAGGGCGCTCTGGTTGTGCAGCAGGTGCTCCCACCAGTGGCCGACGACGTACTCCGGGATGTAGACGGTCACCACGTCGCGGGGCGAGCGGCGGCGCAGTGACTTGACGTACTCCAGGATCGGCCGGGTGATCTCCCGGTAGGGCGAGTCGAGCATCTTCAGCGGCACCGGGATGCCCCGCCGCTCCCACTCCTCCTGCAGCCCCCGGGCCTCCTCGCCCTCCACTCCCACGGTGATCGCCTCCAGGGTGGAGGGCCGGGTGGCGCGGGCGTAGGCGAGGGCGCGCAGGGTCGGCTTGTGAATCTTGGAGACCAGGACGACGGCGTGGTTGCGCGCGGGCAGCATCGTCTCGTCCACCTCGGCGTCCTCCGACACCGCGAGCTCCTGGGCCACGTTGTCGTAGTGGCGGTGGATGGCCTTCATCATCAGGAACAGCACCGGCATGGCCACGCAGACGATCCACGCGCCGTGGGTGAACTTGGTCAGCAGCACGACCACCAGCACCACGCCGGTCATGACGCCGCCGAAGAAGTTGATGACCCGCGAGCGCCTCATCTGCGCGCGGACCTTCCGGTCGGTCTCGGTCCGCAGGTGCCGGGTCCAGTGCCGGACCATGCCGATCTGGCTCAGCGTGAACGACACGAAGACGCCCACGATGTAGAGGTTGAGCAGGCGGCTGACGTCGGCCTGGAACCCCCACAGCAGCAGGCAGGCGGCGGCGGCCAGGATGACGATGCCGTTGGAGAAGGCCAGCCGGTCGCCCCGGGTGTGCAGCTGGCGGGGGAGGAAACGGTCCTGGGCCAGGATGGAGCCGAGCACCGGGAAGCCGTTGAAGGCGGTGTTGGCGGCGAGGAACAGGATCAGCGCGGTGACGGCGGCGATGACGAAGAAGAACAGCGACCCGCTGCCGAAGACCGCCTCGGAGACCTGGGCGATGATCGGCGGCTGGTAGTAGCCGGGCCCGGCGGGCCGGCCGTCGATGAGCACGCCGTGGGCCGCGGTGGCGGGGTCGGTGAGCTTGACGCCGGAGGCCAGGCCGAGCGTGATGATGCCGACGAACATGGTCACCGACACCAGGCCCATCATCAGCAGCGTGTTGGCGGCGTTCTTGCTCTTGGGCTTACGGAAGGCGGGCACGCCGTTGCTGATCGCCTCGACGCCGGTGAGGGCGGCGCAGCCGGAGGAGAACGCCCGCAGGATCAGGAAGGCCGCCGCGAAGGACGTCAGGTTGGCCTGTTCGGCGACGATCTCGTAGTCGGCGGTGGGCGCGCGCAGCTCGTCGCCCAGCACCAGCAGCCGGAAGCCGCCCCACACGACCAGGCCGATGACCGCGAACATGAACGCGTAGGTGGGGATGGCGAAGGCGACGCCGGACTCGCGGATGCCCCGGAGGTTGACCACCGTCAGCACGACGACGATGGCGATCGCGACCGTCGGCTTGTGCTGGGCGACGTACGGGATCGTGGCGCCCACGTAGTCGACGCCGTTGGCCACCGACACCGCGACGGTGAGGACGTAGTCGACCATGAGGGCGCTGGCGACGGTCAGGCCGGCGTTCTGGCCCAGGTTGACGGTGGCGACCTCGTAGTCTCCGCCGCCGCTGGGATAGGCGTGCACGTTCTGCCGGTAGGACGCCACGACCGTGAGCATCACCAGGACGACGGCGACCGCGACCCACGGGGCGAAGCCGTAGAAGGAGATCCCGGCGATGGAGAGGATGACAAGGATCTCCTGCGGCGCGTAGGCCACCGAGGAGAGCGCGTCGCTCGCGAAGACGGGCAGTGCGATCCGTTTGGGGAGCAGTTGCTCATGCAACTGCGTGCTACGCAGCGCACGCCCGATGAACAGGCGCTTGACAAGGTCCGTCACCTTTGACACGTCTGCCGATGCTAGTCCTCATCCACCCGCCCCGCTGACGCGGCACTCCCTCAGCGGGCCATACTGACTAAGTACATCGGGAACAAGATCCGCCTCAACGCGACCGGCGGGGGAGCATGCATATCGTGATCATGGGGTGTGGCCGGGTGGGTTCGACCCTGGCGCACATCCTGGAGGACAGCGGCCACTCGGTCGCGATCATCGACCGGGATCCGCAGGCGTTCCGCCGCCTGCGGGCCGGTTTCCGAGGTCGCCGGGTGACCGGGATCGGCTTCGACCGCGACGTCCTGGAGGAGGCCGGCATCGAGTCGGCCGGCGCCTACGTGGCGGTGAGCAGCGGCGACAACTCCAACATCATCTCCGCCCGGGTCGCACGCGAGACGTTCGGCGTGGACAACGTGGTGGCCCGCATCTACGACTCCCGGCGCGCCGAGGTCTACCAGCGGCTGGGCATCCCCACCGTCGCCACGGTCCGCTGGACCGCCGACCAGATCCTGCGGCGGGTGCTGCCCGAGGGCGCCGAGCCGCTGTGGCGCGACCCGACCGGGTCCGTCGTGCTGGCCGAGGTGGCCTACCACCCGGGCTGGATCGGCACCAGGACCAAGGACCTGGAGGAGGCCGCGGGCACGCGCATGGCGTTCGTCAACCGGATGGGCGAGACCCTGCTGCCCAGGAACGACTCCGTGGTGCAGGAAGGCGACATCCTGCACGTCATGGCGGTCGAGAGTGACATGGACCGCATCAACAAGGTGCTGTCCGGTGCGCCGGAGGAGGGTCACTGATGCGCGTCACCATCGCGGGTGCCGGAGCCGTCGGCAGGTCCATCGCCGCCGAGCTCCTGGAGAACGGCCACGAGGTCCTGCTCATCGACATCGACCCCAAGGCCATCAAGATCGACACGGTGCCGCGGGCGGAGTGGCTGCTCGCCGACGCCTGTGAGATCTCCTCGTTGGACGAGGCGGGCCTGGCCGACTGCCACGTGGTCGTCGCCGCCAGCGGCGACGACAAGGTCAACCTCGTCGTGTCGCTGCTGGCCAAGACGGAGTACGGCGTGCCGCGCGTGGTCGCCAGGATCAACCACCCCAAGAACGAGTGGCTGTTCAACGAGTCGTGGGGCGTGGACGTGGCCGTCTCGACCCCGCGCCTGCTGAGCGCCCTGGTCGAGGAGGCGGTGAGCGTCGGCGACCTGGTCCGGCTGATGACCTTCCGTCAGGGCCAGGCCAACCTGGTGGAGCTCACCCTGCCCGAGGACGCGCCGGTCGTCGGCCAGCGCGCCGGTTCGGTGCCGTGGCCGACCGACACCGCCCTGGTCGCGATCCTGCGCGAGGGGCGGGTGCTGGTGCCCACCGCCGACGACCCGCTGGAGGCCGGCGACGAGCTGATGTTCGTGGCCAGCCAGGAGGTCGAGGAGGAGCTGGCCCGGCTCCTGTCGGCGCACCGCTCCATCCACTGACCGCGTCGGTCCCGTACGGCGTCGCCGTACGGGACCGGGAGCCGTCAGGGGGCCGGACGCCCATCCCGGAGCGGGACGGGCCGCCTCGGACCTCAGGGCAGGACGGGCGGCCTCGGAGCCGGGCGGGCGGCCTCAGGGCAGGGCGGGCGGCCGGACCGGGGTCCGGCCTCTGGCCAGCAGCCACACCATGGCGGCGAGGGCCGCGACCTGCAGCGGCCAGCCCATCACGATCTTGAGGATGCCCAGCTCGGCGACCGCGTCGTCCCCGCCGATCAGGTAGACGGGCAGCTGCACCGCCACCCGGACCACGCACGGGACCATCAGCATCCAGGTGAGCTTGGAGCAGAGCCGCACCACGGCCGGGTCCTTGCGCCAGCCCGTCGGGTCGCCGGTGACAGATCCGATCATGAAGCCCACCACCGGCCACCGGGTGATGACGGATATCAGCATCGCCACCGAGTAGGCGGCGTTGTAGAGGATGCCGGGCAGATAGACGTCACGGGCGTCGCCGGTGCGGGAGGCGAAGAACGCGCCGATGCCGATGCCGACGAGGCTGTTGAGGACGAACTGCGGCGTCGAGCGCTGCAGCACCCGCACGATCAGCAGCACCACCGCGGCCGAGATGCTGACGATCAGGGACGTCTTCAGCTCCGAGGTGGCGATCCACATCCCGGTGAAGGTGATCGTGGGCACGGCGGCCTCGACGATGCCGCGCACCCCGCCGAAGGCCTTGGCGAGCTGGACGCGCATCGCGGCCTCCACCGTGTCGTGCGCGGTGGTCTCATCGCTGGTGGTCATCTTCTCGCTCACCGCTCCGTGGTCGTCGATCGCTCACGCACCGCCCGCCGGACGTAGCTCGTATCGGGGGTTGAACATCACCTTGCGCCCGTCCTGCACGCTGACGAGCCCCTCGGCCAGGACCATCCGGCCGGGCTCTATCCCAGCGATCTTCCGGCGGCCCAGCCAGATCAGGTCGATCACATCCGAACCATCGTAAAGCTCCGCTTCGAGCGCGGGTGCGCCGCCGCGGGGCCTCAACGTCACGGTCCGTAGCGTACCGGTAACGCAGAACCGGCGGCGGGCGCCGCACGAGACGATGGGTGTGGCGCCATGACGATCGAGGTCCTGCTGGAGTTCGGTGGCCTCCAGCTCCGCCTGACTTGTCGTCAGCCGCCGGAAAAAGCCCCGAAACCCGCCCTGTTTATGCGGTTCCTGAGAACCCACGACCTCTCCTTCACATACGTGTTGAATCAGCGTACGCGATCCCCCACGTCAGCGGAGCTCGGCTATCTCCGGACCTCGCTTGAACGGGTTGAGGTCGGGCACCTCGCCCCCGGCGGCCTGCTGCTCCACCGCCTGCCTGGCCTCCGGCGGGAGCCGCAGCTCGATCGCCTCCTTGGGCGCCATCGGCTCGTCCCCGCGGACCACCACGATGTCGCGGATGACCCCCTCCAGGGGCGCGGCCGCCTCGGCGTCCAGCGCGGCACGCCCGCTGATCACCGCGCGGAGGAACCAGCGCGGGCCGTCGACGCCGATGTAGCGGACCGGCTGGGCGACCCCGTCGGCCGGGACCTGCGCGGCCAGCTCGACGCCGAACGGCCCCTGCCGCTCCTCGGCCGTGCCACCGGCGCCCTTGACGCCCTCGGCGAGCTCGTCCCGCACCTCGTCCCAGATGCCGTTGCGCTTGGGCGCCGCGAACGCGTGCACCTGGAGGGCGCTCTCGCCGACCATGACGACCGCACCGACGATGTGGTCACCGGCCAGGTTCAGCTGGACCTCGAATCCCGGGTCGACCGGCAGGCGCATGCCGCCGAGGTCGACCCGTTCCCGCTCGGGATACGGCTCACCGGAGTCCCACGGGCCGGACTCGCGTGCCGGCTCCCGCTCGACCCGCTCGTCCTGCCCGGCCTCCCCGGCCACGGCCGGGGACTCTTCGCGACGGCGACGTCCGAACACTTCTCTCACGCTCCTTGTCGGGTTCGCTCTCTGTCAACGGCCGGTGGACCCGAACCCGTCGGCGCCCCGCGCCGATCCGGGCAACCGGTCCACCTCGTAGAACGCGGCCCTCTCCACCCGCTGGATCACCAGCTGCGCGACGCGGTCTCCCCTGCGCAGCCGTAGCGAGTCCTTGGCGTCGGTGTTGAGCAGCGTCACTTTGATCTCGCCCCGGTAGCCCGCGTCCACGGTGCCGGGGGCGTTCACGAGCGTCACACCGTATTTGGCCGCCAGACCGGAACGCGGATGGACGAACGCGGCATACCCATCGGGCAGGGCGATCGCCACCCCGGTGCCCACCATCACCCGCTCCCCGGGGAGCAGCTCGACGTCCGCGGCGGCGTAGAGATCGGCGCCCGCGTCGCCCGGATGGGCGTAGGACGGCAGCGGCAGCCCGGCGTCGAGCCGGTGGATCAGCACCTCGACGTTGTCGGTCACGGATTCACCTCGTACTCGTGATGTTCGTCGATGAGGGCCTGGGCGTCACCGTGTTCGGCGAAGTGTTCCATGCCCACCTCGACGAAGAGCGCGGCGGCCCGCACGGCGACCGGGCCGTCCGGGGAGCCGGTCCGCCCCTCAGCCTCAAGGTACGCCTTCCGGCCGGACACGCCGGTGCACCAGGCGCGCAGGTGCAGCGTGGTGCCGACCGGGACCGGCGCGAGGTAGTCGGTCTCCAGCCGCCCGGTGACGTAGGGGCGCTGGAGGAGCCAGATGGACATGCCGATGACCTCGTCCATCGCCGCGGCCAGCACGCCGCCGTGCGCGAGGCCCGGCGCGCCCTGGTGCGCCTCCCCCACGGTGAACTCGGCGGTCACCGTGATCCCGTCGGGCGAGGTGGCGTTCAGATGCAGGCCGGTCGGGTGCTGGCCGCCGCAGCCGAAGCAGCGGCTGTAGTGCGGGCCGAGCGGGGTGCCGGGGGCGGGGGCGCCCGGCAGCGCCTGCGGCCGGACCGCTCCCGGGGGAGGGGTTGTCACGGTGGAACGGGTCACGGAGCAGAACGTTACCCCTTGGGCTGCGGTGATCCCTCATCCGCCGGACGGACCAGGGGGACCGGACGGAGCGGCCCGGCCGGCTCCGGCCCCTCGGACGGGCCGAGCGCCTCGGACGGGCCTGCCGTCCCGGACGGCCCGGACGGCTGGACCGGACCGGCCGCCTCCGGCGGTCCGGGCGGCCCCGGCGGCTCGGGAGAGGCCGTCCCGGCGGGCAGCGCGGCCGGTGGATCGCTTCTGAGCTCGGGCAGTGCCCGGTAGATGACGGCGGCGACCGGCACCGCCACCGCGGCCCCGGCGATGCCGGCCAGGATGCCGCCCACGGCCAGCACCAGAATGATCGCCAGCGGGTGGAAGCTCAGCGCCCGGCCGACGATCAGCGGCTGGAGCACGTGGTTCTCCAGCTGCTGCTCCACCACCAGGATGCCGAGGAAGATCAGGGCGTAGATCGGGCCCTTGGCGCCGAGCGTGACCAGGGTGGCGATCGCGCCGGCGAAGAAGATGCCGACGATGGGGATGAAGCTGGCCAGGAAGATCAACACTGCCAGCGGCGCCCAGAGCGGCACCCCCATCCCGGCGAGCACGATGCCCATGATCACACCGTGCACGGCGGCCACCGCCACCGTGCCCTGCACGTAGTGGGAGAGCGTCACCCAGGCGGCCCGCCCGGCCCGGTCGACGCGGGGCGCGGCCCCGCCGAAGCCCCCCAGGAACCACGACCAGATCCGGTCGCCGTCCTTGAGCAGGAAGAACATGACGAACAGCAGCAGCACGATGGAGGCCAGCACCTCCATCGCCACCGTGGCGCCGGTGAGCACCGTCTGGGTGATCTGGTTGCGCTGCGCGGTGACCTGCTTGGTGATCTCGTCGATCCACGTGGTGATCTGGTTCCGTTGCAGGTGCAGCGGCCCGGTGTAGAGCCACTGCTCCACGGTCTTGGCCGTCGCCCGCACCTGCTCGACCAGGCGCGGGAACTCGTCGTTGGCCCGCAGCCCGATGAACCAGCCGGTGCCGCCCAGCACCGCGAGCGCGACGAGCATGGTGAGCCACGTGGCGTAGATCGGCCGCATGCCCATCGCGCGGAGCCTGCGGGTGATCGGGAACAGCAGCGCGGTGAGCAGGAGCGCGACGGCCACCGGCAGGACCACGATGCGCAGCGTCGCGATGAACTGCGCGAAGTAGAAGACGGCCCAGCCGATGATGATCAGGCACAGGCACCATGTGGCCAGGCGGAGCAGAGTGCGCGGCACCAGCTGTGTCAGACGTTCCCGATCGGAGAGCACCCCTCCAGAGTGTCACGCCGCGGCCGACAACGCGCGCGGTTATCGGCCGGACACGGGAGCGGGGACGGGAAAGGAGGGGCCGGCCGGGCGGCCGGCCCCTCCGCGACGCGTGGTCGCCCGGTCCGGGTCAGCGCTCTCCCGGTGGCCGGGAGAGCACCCTGTCGTCGAGGTAGCAGCTACAGCTGCCGCAGCCTGGAGTCATGCCCTGTCCTCCCCTCGCCTGTCGTGTCTCGACCGTACGGCAGGACCGTCCGACCGGAAGGACAGACTTGTGTGGGGTCAGGCGAGGGTGACCTCCACCCGCAGGTCGCCCTCGCCGTCCTGCAGCACGAACTCCTCGATGACGCCCGCGCCGCACAGGTCGTCCTGCGCCTGCCGCACGAGGTCGGCCTGGGCGCCGGTGACGGTCAGCCGGGAGACCTCGCCGCGCATCGACAGCTTGGCGTCGGACTTGGCCTTGCGCACCCGGCCGAGGACCACCGCCACCACCGGGAGCAGCTCCGCCTCACCGCCCCGCGCGGAGGCCGTGGGCCAGGGCGCCCGGTGCACCGACCCCGCACGCCACCAGGACCAGACCTCCTCGGTGACGAACGGCAGGAAGGGGGCGAACAGCCGGAGCATGACGTCGAGCGCCTCGCGCAGCGCCGCGTGGGCCGAGCGCGCGGCGCCGCCCTCGCCGTAGGCCCTGGCCTTGACCAGCTCCAGGTAGTCGTCGCAGAACTCCCAGAAGAACCGCTCGGTCCGCTCCAGCGCGCGGGTGTAGTCGTAGTCCTCGAACGCCTCGGTGGCCTCGCCGACCACCTGCGACAGCCGGGCCAGCATCGACAGGTCGATCGGCTCGGTGACCTCGCCGCCGTCCTCCCCCATGCTCAGCACGAACTTGGAGGCGTTCAGGATCTTGATCGCCAGGCGGCGGCCGATCTTGATCTGGCCGGTGTCGAAGGCCGTGTCGGTGCCCGGGCGGCCGTGCGCCGCCCAGTAGCGGACGGCGTCGGAGCCGTACTGCTCCAGCAGGCCGAGCGGGGTGACGACGTTCCCCACGGACTTGGACATCTTCTTGCGGTCCGGGTCGAGGATCCACCCGGAGATGGCGGCGTTGCGCCAGGGCAGCGCGCCCCGCTCCAGGTGCGCCCGGACCACCGTCGAGAACAGCCAGGTGCGGATGATCTCGTGGGCCTGCGGGCGCAGGTCCATCGGGAAGACCCGTTCGAACAGGTCCTCGTCCCGCTCCCAGCCGCCCGCGATCTGCGGGCTCAGCGAGGAGGTGGCCCAGGTGTCCATGACGTCCGGGTCGCCGGCGAAGCCTCCAGGCTTGCCGCGCTGGTCCTCGGTGTAGCCGGGTGGCACGTCCGTGGAGGGGTCCATGGGCAGCATGGACTCCTCCGGCAGGATCGGCGAGGAGCGGTCGGGCTCGCCCGCGCCGTCCAGCGGGTACCACACCGGGATCGGCACGCCGAAGAACCGCTGCCGGGAGATCAGCCAGTCGCCCGCCAGGCCCTCCACCCAGTTGTCGTAGCGGACCTTCATGTGGGGCGGATGCCAGGACAGTTCCTCACCGCGCGCCAGGAGGGCCTCCCTGAGCCCGTGGTCGCGCCCGCCGTTGCGGATGTACCACTGGCGGGTGGTGACGATCTCCAGGGGCCGGTCGCCCTTCTCGTAGAACTTCACCGCGCGCCTGACCTGCCGCGGCTCGCCCTCCATGTCGCCGGACCCGCGCAGCAGCTCCACGATCCGCTCGCGGGCGCCGTGCACGGTCCGGCCCGCCAGCTCGGCGTACGGCTCTGCGGGGACGCCCTCGGGCGCCTCGGGGAGCATCCGGCCGTCCCAGCCGATGACCGCCCTGGTGGGCAGGTTCAGCTCGCGCCACCAGGTGACGTCGGTGATGTCGCCGAAGGTGCAGATCATCGCGATGCCGGACCCCTTGTCGGGCTCGGCCAGGTGATGGGCCAGCACCGGCACCTCGACGCCGAACAGCGGCGTCCTGACCGTGGTGCCGAACAGCGGCCGGTAGCGCTCGTCGTCGGGGTGGGCGACCAGCGCCACGCAGGCGGGCATCAGCTCGGGGCGTGTCGTCTCGACCCAGACGCGGTCGCCGAACCCCGCGGCCCGCTGCTCCGGCGACAGCGTGAAGCCCAGCCGGTGGAAGGCGCCGGGCCACTCCCTGTCCTCCAGCTCGGCCTGGGCGACGGCCGTGCGGAAGGTGACGTCCCACAGCGTGGGCGCCTCCGAGAGGTATGCCTCGCCACGGGCCAGGTTGCGCAGGAACGCGCGCTGGGAGGCGGCCCGCGCGCCGCCGTCGATGGTGGCGTAGGTCAGCGACCAGTCCACCGACAGGCCCAGGCGGCGCCACAGCTCCTCGAAGGCCTTCTCGTCCTCGAGGGTGAGCCGCTCGCACAGCTCGATGAAGTTGCGGCGGGAGATCGGGATCTGCCGCGGATCACCCCCGCGGCCGCGGGGACGCTCTGCGGGCGGCTCGAACCCCGGATCGTAGGGGATGGACGGGTCGCAGCGCACGCCGAAGTGGTTCTGCACCCGGCGCTCGGTGGGCAGGCCGTTGTCGTCCCAGCCCATGGGGTAGAAGACCTCGCGGCCGCGCATGCGCTGGAAGCGGGCGACGGTGTCGGTGTGGGTGTAGGAGAAGACGTGGCCGACGTGCAGGGACCCGGAGACGGTCGGCGGCGGGGTGTCGATCGAGTAGATCTGCTCCCGCGTGCGCGTCCTGTCGAAGCGGTAGGTGCCCTCGGTCTCCCAGCGGTCCACCCATACGGCTTCCAGCCCGTCGAGAGTCGGTTTCTCGGGCATGGGCGCATGGCGCAGTCGCTGTTGTGTCATGCCTCCCTATGGTATGGCTTCACGCGATGCGACGCTGGAGGGGACTAGTGTTCCTGTGCGGAGCGGAAGCGGAGAAAAGGGAGGGACCCATATGGCCGACAAGACCGAGAAGCAGGACATGGCGTGGCGGGCCATCGGCGGCCTGGTGGGGCTGGCCACGGCCTGGGCCGCCAAGAAGGTCATCGGGTTCGCCTGGGAGAAGGCCACCGGTAAGAAGCCGCCGGCCGACAGCGAGTCGCTGGACATCAGCCTCGGTGAGGCGATCGGCTACGCCGTGGTGATGGGGGTGGGCATGCAGGTCGCCCAGATCGTGGTCGGCCGCACCGCCAAGAAGCGCTACAACGCCTGGAAGGCCGTCAAGGACACAGCCAGGGAGGTCGCCTCCTGACCCGGCGGCGGGGTGCGCCCCGCCGCCGTCAGAGGCCGTGACAGGACCACTGAGGCGCCCGGGCCCCGGGAGACGGCCGCCGCGCGGACTCTCGGGACCGGGAGGCGGCCGGGCGCGCGGGCCCCGGGACCCCGGAGGCCGCCGGTGCGGGCTCTCGGGATTCCCGGTGCGGGCTCTCAGGATTCGAGGGCGGCGAGAAACTCCTTCGCCCAGCGGTCCACGTCGTAGGTCGCCACCCGTCTGCGCAGCGAGCGCATCCGGCGCGACAGGTCGTGCGGCGTGGCCCGCATCGCGGTCAGCATCATCCGCTTGAGCCCGTCGATGTCGTAGGGGTTTACCATGAACGCCTGCCGCAGCTCGTCGGCCGCCCCGGCGAACTCGCTGAGCACCAGGGCGCCGCGCAGGTCGTTGTGGCAGGCGATGTACTCCTTGGCGACGAGGTTCATCCCGTCGCGCAGCGGCGTCACCACCATCACGTCCGCCGCCAGGTAGAGCGAGGCCAGCTCGTCACGGCCGTAGGACTGGTGCATGTACTGCACCGGCTGCAGGCCCAGCTCCCCCTGCTCGCCGTTGATCCGGCCGACCTGCAGCTCGATCGAGTCGCGCAGCCGCATGTATTCCTCGACCCGTTCCCGGCTCGGCGTGGCGATCTGCACGAACGCCGCCTCCCCGGGCTTGACCGAGCCCTCGCAGAGCAGCTCCTCGAACGCCTTCAGCCGCTGGCCGATGCCCTTGGTGTAGTCGAGCCGGTCCACGCCGAGCAGCATGCACTCGGGGTCGCCCAGCTCCGCGCGGATCTCCTTGGCCCGTTCGATGATGTGCGGCTCCCGGACCAGGGAGTCCAGCTCGCCGAAGTCCACCGAGATGGGGAAGGCCCCGGCCCGCACGACCCGGTCCTCCACGTATATCTCGTGCTTGTGGTGCTGGAGGCCGAGCAGGCGGCGGCAGAGCCGGATGAAGTTGGAGGCGCCGCCGGGGCGCTGGAACCCGACGAGGTCGGCGCCGAGGAGACCCTCGACGATCTCCCGCCGCCAGGGCAGCTGCGAGAACAGCTCGACCGGCGGGAAGGGGATGTGCAGGAAGAAGCCGATGCGCAGGTCGGGGCGGAGTTCGCGCAGCATGGCGGGGACGAGCTGGAGCTGGTAGTCCTGGATCCACACGACCGCGTTCTGCGCGGCCTGCTCCGCGGCGGCCTGGGCGAAGCGCTCGTTGATCGTGCGGTACGCCTCCCACATGGCGCGCGAGTAGACCGGGGGGGCGACCACGTCGTGGTAGAGCGGCCAGAGCGTGGTGTTGGAGAAGCCTTCATAGTAGAGCTCAACCTCCGACTCCGACAGCGGCACGGGGATGAGGTGCATGCCGTCGTGGTCGAAGGGTTCGAGCCGCTCGCCGGGGGCGCCGTGCCATCCGATCCAGGCGCCCTCCCGGCGCTGGAGGACGGGGGCGATCGCGGTGACGAGGCCGCCGGGGCTGCGCCGCCACATGTCCTCACCCACCCGGTCCACGGGGAGGCGGTTAGCCACGATCAGAAACGAGCTGCGGCCCTGCACAGATTCCTCCAGATAGTCGTCTTACCCATAACGACTACCCAATTCGGGCGTTTCTATGACTTTCCAGGTGGAAGTGCCCGATGGACCCTCAGATCGGCCCGAACGACGTCGGCGAGCTTCCGGGTGGCGGCGCGGTTGAGCGCGCCTCCGGCCACGGCGCCGGTGAGGAAGGGGCCGAGGGTGGTCAGATGGCGCCCGAGGGTGCGCATCAGCCGGTTGCGCAGTGCGGTCTTGGTGGCGGCGCCCAGGGCGACGGTGACCGAACCGGGGGACATGGGGTCGACCCCGCGCTGCTTGGACCAGGCGGTCACGAAGGCCACGGCCCGCTGGGATCCGGTGCCCAGCACCGGCACGCCGTAGACCTCGTGGAGCTCGGCGATGAGCTTGACCTCGATCGCGGCGACCACGAGGGTCTCGGCCACGAGCTGGGCGGGGGCCGACAGCAGCAGGGGCGGGGCGGCGAACTCGGCCGCGGCGAGGGCGCCGCCGATCGCGCCGACCGTCATGGTGGCCTTGGAGGCGGTGCGCGCCAGGTCGTCGGCCAGGGCCTCGGAGGTGAGCCCGTGGTGGTGCTCGGAGAGGGTGGCGAGGTCGCGGATGGGGATGCGGGGGGCCACGGCCATGAACACGTCGGCCAGCCACCGGCCCCGGCCGACCCCGGACGACCTGGCCTTCTTCGCCCCGTCGGCCAGCGTGGCGGTCAGGCGGCCGAGCAGCCGTCGCCGCTCGGCGCCATCCAGGTCGCCAGGCTCGGCGAGCCTGCCGACGATCTCGGCCACTTCGTTCTCCGGTGTGCCGGCCGACTCCGCGGCCGTGGAGTCGCCCGGCTCGGCACCGGTCTGTTTGTTCTCTGACGTCATGTCTCGGAACCTCCTCAAGGCTTGTCCTGGGGCCCTCTACCCTTGCACCTGAGGGCACACATCGGACAGGCCATCGGAAACCATCGTCAGGCCGCGCACTCCCGGCAGATCTGCTGACCGTTCCTCTCGACGGCGAGCTGACTGCGGTGGTGCACCAAGAAGCAGCGTGCGCAGGTGAACTCGTCGGCCTGACGAGGGATCACCCGGAGCGAGAGCTCCTCGTTGGACAGGTCCGCACCAGGCAGTTCGAGCGACTCGGCGAGATCCGTCTCGTCGATGTCGATACTGCCCGAGGACTTGTCGGTACGGCGCGCCTGCAGTTCCTGAAGACTGTCCTCATTGAGGTCGTCATCGGTCTTGCGTGGGCTGTCGTAATCGGTAGCCATTGGTCTGCTCCATCCCCCTCATCTATCTGTCTGCGCCGGCTCGCGCGTGTGTAACGTCCGAGAGGCCCAACTTGTGCCCAATCCGACAGAGAGATTCCTGCTCGGTACCCTGCTGGAATGGTCGCTGAACCTCCCTACACGTGAGGGACCTACCGCCAATAGGCGCGGTTAGCCAAATATGGCGTAAACCACAGCATTGGCGACATGAACCACCGTGTTCGACGGCACATCCAACCACATGTACGGCGTGAACGAGACGCCCCCCGCCGGATCAACGTGATTGGAGTCTCACGGTCACCACGAGACCTCCGCCGTCCCTGGGGACGGCGGTCACATTACCCCCGTGAGCGCGCACGACCGCACGGACGATGGACAGCCCGAGACCCGCCCCGCGGGCCGAATCGACCCGGTCGGCGTTGAGCCGCCGGAACGGCTCGAACAGGCTGTTCACCTCGTATGCGGGCACATGCGGCCCCGTGTTGGCCACCTGAACAACCAAGGCCCCCTCCACCATTCCCGTGCGCACCCACAGGCGCCCGGATTCGGGGAGGTTGTGCTTTATCGCGTTCTCCACCAGATTGGCCACACAGCGCTCCAGCAGGACCGGATCGCCTTCCGTCTCGGCGCTCTGGAGCTCGGTGGTCATGGTGACCCCCGCCTCCTCGGCACGCGAGGCGAGCTGCTCGACGGCGGTCTCGGCGACGTCCTTGACGTCCACCGGCTTGCGCACGCTCAGCTCCCGCTCGCTGCGGGCCAGCAGCAGCAGGCCCTCGATGAGCTGCTCGTTGCGGGCGTTGACCTCCAGGAGCGTACGGCCCAGCGCCTTGAGGTCCCCCGACGCCTCAGGGTCGCCCAGCGCGATCTCCAGGACCGTCCGGTTGATCGTCAACGGGGTGCGGAGCTCGTGCGAGGCGTTGGCCACGAACCTCCGTTGTGTGTCGAACGCCACATTGAGCCTGGTCAACATCGCGTCGAAGGTGTCGGCCAGCTCCTTGAGCTCGTCGTCGGGACCCTTGAGACCGATCCGCTCGTGGGCGAGCGTGGTGCCGGAGAGCTTGCGGGCCGTGGCGGTCATCTGCTGGATCGGCTTGAGCGCCCGGTCGGCGACGAGGTAGCCGATGATGATCGCCAGGATGCCCACGCCCGCCAGGGCCAGCAGCGAGCGGCTGAGCAGGGCGTTGCGCGCCTCGTCGATCGCGGCGTGCTTCCACCCGAGCCACTCCTGCTGGAACTTCTGTTCCAGCACGGGCGAGACGTTCTGCAGGCTGACATCCGGCCAGGCCCCGTTGATGGCCCAGCCCACCATCATGTAGATCACGAACAGCAGGAGCATCCCGGCCACGAAGAACAGCACGCCGTAGGTGATGGTCAGCCGCCAGCGGATGCTGAGCCGGTCGATGGCCACCCTCAGCCGGTCGAGGGGCGTGGGGCTGACCGGGACGGCGCCCGCCGGGGGCGGGCCGTCCCACACCGGCGGACCGGAGGGCGGTGGCGGCTGGGCACGCCCCGGAGCGCCGGGGGCGGGCCCGGCTCCCCTGGCCGCCCCCCTCTCGGAGTGCGGGCTGATCATCGGGTGGGTGGGCACGGACTCGCGCGCCTCACCGGCCGGGACGATGTCGGGCCGGTCCTCCCCCCTGCCTGCTGGAACACTCACAACTTGTATCCGACCCCGGGCACCGTCTCGATCACCTGAGGCTCGCCCAGCTTCTTCCTCAGGGTCATCATGGTGACGCGCACCACGTTGGTGAACGGGTCGATGTTCTCGTCCCACGCCTTGTCCAGCAGGTCCTCCTGGCTGACGACGGCGCCCTCGGCGCGCATCAGCTCCTCAAGGACCGCGAACTCCTTCTTGGTGAGCGAGATCTCCTCGCCGTCCCTGGTGACCAGCCGCTTGCCCGGGTCCAGGCGGACCCCGGAGCGCTCCAGCACCGGCGGCAGCGCCGGGGCGGAGCGCCGGCCGAGCGCCCGCACCCGCGCCACGAGCTCGACGAACACGAAGGGCTTGGCCAGGTAGTCGTCGGCGCCCAGCCCCAGCCCCTCCACCTTGTCGTCCACGTCGCCCGAGGCGGTCAGCATCAGGATCCGCGAGGCGGTCCGCTCGGCCACCAGGCGGCGGCAGACCTCGTCCCCGTGGACCTTGGGCAGGTCCCGGTCCAAGACGATCACGTCGTAGTCGATGTAGCCGGTCCGCTCCAGCGCGCCCGCGCCGTCGTAGGCGACGTCGACAGCCATGGCCTCGCGCCGGAGCCCCGTCGCGATCGCGTCGGCGAGCACGCGCTCGTCCTCAACCACAAGCACCCGCACGGCCTCTGGTACCTCCCGTGAGATATGGAAACAGCCGCTGGAACGGCTACCCATTGTCGCCACACCCGCCGTAAGCCGACGGTAAGGCGGGTGCCAGGATAGGCACTGTCCGTGATGTGTGACACATACAGGTTTAGCCGATATCCGACAGTGGGTAGAGCCGGAGCCAGCCCCCCGCAGCCCTACCTTCAGCCCCCTTTTTGAAAGAAGGTGAAATGGGCGAGTTCACGACCACGATCGGACACCGCCTCAACCAGGCTTACAAGAACCTGCAGGAGGCCAGATCCGCCGGCGACGACTACCTCGCCGACACCTTCACCGCCGAGATCGAGGACCTCCGCCGTCTGGCCACGGACAACGGCGTCTCCATCTAGCGCTGACGCGAGGGAGCCCCCGGCCGCCGGCCGGGGGCTCCCTCGCGTCAGGTGTCGCGCTCGGGGTCCAGCGGCGCCAGCAGCCCGTGCAGCTCCTCGAACAGGGCCGGCGCCGCGCAGAGCGTGAAGTCCGGGCTGACCGGCCTGCCGTTCAGCCCGCCGATCACGGCCCCGGCCTCGGTGGCGACGAGGCCGCCGGCCGCGTAGTCCCACGCCTGCGGGCCGCGCTCGTAGTAGCCGTCCACCCGGCCGGCCGCCACCGAGCACAGGTCCGAGGCCGCCGAACCGCCCCGGCGGATGTCGCGCACCCGCGGCACCACCCGGGCGAGCACCTCCGCCTGGACCGTCCGCCGGCCGACCTCGTAGCCGAACCCGGTGGCGATCAGGGCCCGCTCCAGCGGCACACCGGTGTTGCAGCGCAGCCGCTGCCCCGCCAGCCACGCGCCCTCGCCCTTGGCCGCGGTGAAGACCTCGCCCCGGGGCACGACGTTGACCACCCCGGCGACGACCTCGCCGTCGACCTCGACGGCGATGCTGACCGCCCACTCGGGCAGGCCGTACAGGAAGTTGACCGTCCCGTCGATCGGGTCGACGATCCAGCGGACCCGGCCGCCGCCGGTCGAGCCGCCCTCCTCGCCGAGGATCGCGTCGTCCGGCCTGACCGCCCGGATCCTGGAGCGGATCAGCGCCTCCGACGCCTTGTCCAGCGCGGTCACCACGTCGGTGGGGCTGGACTTGGTGGCCAGCACCTCCGGCCGGGCCGGCCGTTTGGCCACGAGCATCTCCCCGGCCTCCCTGGCGATCTCCTCGGCCAGGTGGGCGAAGACCCCTACCTTCTCCATGGCCTCCGCCCCCTCGTCGGCTCGGCCAAGGTCACGAGAGCGACTCCGGCCGCTTCCACTCCCGGCCGAGAACGTGCTGGGCGAGGAAGGCGAGCACGGTCTCGTACCAGACCACGGCGTTGCCCGGCTTGAGCACCCAGTGGTTCTCGTCGGGGAAGTAGAGGAACTTCGACTCCACGCCCGAACGCTGCAGGTCCCACCACAGGCGCAGGCCCTCGCCGATCGGCACCCGGTAGTCCTTGTCGCCGTGGATGACCAGCATCGGCGTGGAGATCTCCGCCAGCGACAGGTGCGGGGAGAGCTTGCCGTACAGCTCGCCGCCCAGGGCGCCGAACTCGCGCTGCCAGTACATCGGCCCGTCGGTGGTGCCGGAGAACTGGTCCAGGTGCCAGAGCGAGGCGTGGGTGACGATCGCCTTGAACCGGTCGGTGTGGCCGGCGACCCAGTTGGCCATGTAGCCGCCGAACGAGCCGCCCATGGCGGCGGTCCGGGTGGCGTCGACCTCCGGCAGCTCCAGGGCGGCGTCGGTGACCGCCATCAGGTCGGCGTGGGTGCGCGGGCCCCAGTCCGCCCATCCGCGCCGGATCATCTCGGGCCCGTAGCCGGTGGACAGGCACGGGTCGGGCAGCAGTACGGCGTAGCCGTGCTGGGCCATGATCCACGGGTTCCACCGCCAGGACCAGTCGTTCCAGCTCGACAGCGGGCCGCCGTGGATCCAGAGCAGGAACGGCGCCGGGTTCTCCGCCGAGGCCCCCTCCGGCAGCACCAGCCAGGCCCGGACCGTCGCGCCGTCGTCGGCGGTCGCGGTGACCTCGGTCAGGGTGCCGGGCAGCTCCAGCGCGGGGGCCGGGGAGGCCAGCTCCTCGACCGTGCCGCCGGCGGTGATCCGGACCGGCCCCGCGGCGCGGTCCACGGCGCTGCGCAGCGCGTAGAGCGTGCCGTCGGGCGCGACGTTGAGCGACAGGTAGGCGGCGTCGTCGGGCGTGAGCCGTACCGGCTCGGAGCCGTCGGCCGGGACCTCGAAGACCGGGCGGCGGCCCTGGTGGTCGGCGGCCACGTACAGGGAGCGCGAGTCCGGCGCCCAGACGACGTCGGCCGGCCACAGGTCGCCGCCGGCGGCGTGCCCCTCGCCGGTGGCCAGGTCCACGATCCACATCGTGACCTCGGGGATCCGCGAGGTGTCGGCGTGGCGCTCGCGGACGCAGGCGACCAGGCGCCCGTCGGGCGAGACCTTGACCGGGCCGTTGAAGTCGTGGCCCTCCTGCTCGGCCACGACCCGCAGGGCCCCGGCGTCGGCGGTCTCGATGGCCACCAGCCGGGAGCGGAGCTCGCCCGCCGGCTGCGGCACCGACCAGGTCGTCACGACCGTCGCCCCGTCGGGGGTGACGTCGTAGGAGGCATTGACCAGTGCCTTGCCCGGCTGCGGGGTGAGGTCTCTGACCTGGGCCAGCCGGTCGTCGTCGCCGAGGGTCCCGGCGAACAGCCGGGGCTCGCCGGGGCCGAGGTCGTGATCCCAGTAGCGCACCGGGGAGCTCTCGTGCAGGATCGCGCTGATCCCGGCGTCCTTGCGGGTCTTGCGCCGCTCCTCCTCGGTGGTCTCGTCACCGGGCAGGACGTCGGAGCCGAAGACCACGCTCCGGCCGCCGGTCGCGAACCCGGTCACGCCGCCGGGCCGGGAGGCGATCTGCCTGGCCTCGCCGCCCACCGCGGGCAGCAGCCAGAGTGCCGGGACCTCCTCGTCGGGCTCCTTCACTTCCGGGTCAGGGCGGCGCGAGCCGAAGATCAGGTCGCCCGAGGCGGTGAACTCCGCCCCGGCCTCGCCCTTGACGGACCTGGTCAGCCGGTAGGCCCTGCGCCCGTCGAGAGGGATCTCCCACAGGGACGTTCCGTAGGACTTGCCATCGGGGTTCAGCGCCTGCACCACGCTGACCAGGCGGGTTCCGTCGGGGGAGAGCCGCAGGGACGCCACCCGCGGTACGCCGACATAGTCACGAATGTCGTTGAAAGGGGTCACGACCCGAACTTACATCGGTCCTCACCTCCGGTCGCGCATCCGGGTCGACACCCGGACGCGGACAACCGGGGCGACCATGTGAGAGGAGCCTCCCGAATGCGGTTTGATGAATGCCATGGGGACTTACGACGCGTTGCTCGTCGTCTCGTTCGGAGGGCCGGAGAAGCCCGACGACGTGATGCCGTTTCTGGAGAACGTGGTGCGGGGCCGGGGGATCCCGCGCGAGCGGCTGCTGGAGGTCGAGGCGCACTACCAGCGCTTCGGCGGGGCGAGCCCGATCAACCAGCAGTGCCGCGACCTGATCGCCGCGGTCGAGCCGACCGTCGACCTGCCGGTCTACTGGGGCAACCGCAACTGGCACCCCTACCTGGAGGACACGCTCCGCCGGATGGCCGCCGACGGCGTGCGCCGGGCGGCGGCCTTCGTCACCGCCGCCTACAGCTCCTACTCGGCCTGCCGGCAGTACATCGACGACATCTCCCTGGCCAGGGCCGCGGTCGAGAACGCCCCGGAGATCGTCAAGCTCCGGCACTACTACGACCACCCGGGCTTCGTCGCGGCCATGGCGGACCACACCCGTGAGGCCCTGGAGGAGCTGCCGGCCGAGCACCGCGGCTCCGCGCGCCTGGTCTTCACCGCGCACAGCATCCCGGTCTCGATGGCCCAGACGGCCGGGCCGCACGGCGGGGCGTACGAGGCGCAGCTGCGCCGGACGGCCTCGCTGATCAGCGCCGAGCTGGGCGGCGACCGGCCGTGGGACCTGGTCTGGCAGAGCCGCAGCGGCGCCCCGCACATCCCGTGGCTGGAGCCCGACGTCTGCGACCACCTGCGCGAGATCGACGCCCCCGCGGTGGTGCTGGTGCCGATCGGGTTCGTCTCCGACCACATGGAGGTGGTCTACGACCTCGACGTGGAGGCCGCGGAGCTGGCCGCCGAGCTGGGCCTCCCGCTGGCCAGGGCCGCCACCGCGGGCACCCACCCCCGGTTCGTCTCGATGATCGGGGAGCTGCTGGCCGAGCCGGAGCCGGCCGCCTGCGCGGCAACCTGCTGCCCCGCCCCGCCCCGCCGCCGGGGCTGATCCGTCCCGGGCAGGGGACTGATCCGTCCCGGGCAGGCGGCGGCGTGGCCCCGCTCCGTCACGGGTAGGCGGCGGCGTAGCCCCGCGAGACGGACATGACCTTGCTGACGTACGACCAGGAGTGGTTGTAGAACCAGATGGCCTTCTCCAGCTTCTTGCCGCCCTGCCCCGCGCCGTTGGCGCACAGGTAGTTGGCCGCCGAGGGGACGGCGTCGTAGGGGCTCCAGATGTCGGCGACGCCGTCGCCGTCGCCGTCGACGCCGTAGGCCTTCCAGGTGGCGGGCATGAACTGCATCGGCCCCTGGGCGCCCGCCGAGGACGGCCCGTTGTTGCGCCCGTGCGAGCTCTCCACCTGGCCGATCGCGGCCAGCACCGTCCAGGAGAGGCCCGGGCAGACGGTGGCCGACCTGCGGTACAGCTCCAGATAGCTGCCGGGCCGACCGACCGCCACCTTCCGGGCCGCCCGCGGCCGCTCGGCGGTCCTGTCCTTGGCCTTGCCCGTGGTCCTGTCGGCGGTGGTCTTCCCGGTGGCGGTCCGGACCGTACGGCTACCGCCCACGGTGATCACCTGCGCGCCCGAGCTCAGCAGCTTGCGCACCCCGGCGTTGAGGGCCGCCGCCGCCTTCTCCGGCCCGTGCACCAGCAGCGCCACGCCCGGCAGCAGCCCGAGCCGCCGCCCGGTCTCGGCGCCCACCAGGCCGTCCACGCCGGGCAGGCCGAAGGAGGCGGAGGCCGCGACCCGGAGCAGGGGGCCGCCGTCCACCTGGTAGTGCGAGCCGAGGACCAGCCCGAGGCGGCGCACCGCCGAGCTGTCGGCGACGAACTCGCCCTTGGCCAGCGCGCTCCACACCGCGGGCTGCTGGGCCACGGCCTTCGGCGCCCAGGCGCGGAACCGGGCGGGGTCGACCGCGAGCAGGTTGAGCCCGGCACCGGACACCTTCACCGCCCCGCCGTCGAAGGAGTCGATCTTCTGGACGTGCTTGAGCTGCGAGATGTCCTCCTTGGTCTGCTGGGGCAGGGTCGACTGGGAGATCACCAGCAGCCGGGGCGGGGTCAGGGTGATCCCGGGACCGCCGGTGGCCGAGGCGGCCGGGGTCGGGCTGACCGCCGGAGGGGTGGCCGGCGCGACCGTCCCGGAGGCGGAAGGACTGGCCAGCGGGACGATCCCGGCCAGGTCCCGGACGTCGGACTCGGCGGCGGCGGCGCTGAGGGAGTCGGTGGGTCGGGTGGCGACGAACACCGCGCCGCCGACGACCGCGAGCGCGGCGACCACGGCCAGCACCGTGACGAACGCCCACAACCGGGGAAGATGCGACACCGCGCTCACGTTAGCTCCAAGAAGCCATGATGTGTGCCATTGCGCGGAAAATGGCTTGCCGGGTGGCGGTCCGGTAGGGAATGGTCGCTACGATCTACGCCGGAAGCGCGCGAGGGGGAGCTGTCAGTGGTCGGGCCGTACCGGGGGCTGTTCAGCACGCCCGGCGTCAAGGGTTTCGTCATCGCCGGGTTCCTCGGGCGGATGCCGATGTCGATGCTCGGCATCGGCATCGTCATGCTCATCGAGGCTCTCACCGACTCCTTCGCCATGGCAGGCGCGGTCGCGGCCACCGTCAACGTCTCCTACGCCGTCGCCGCGCCCCTGACCGGACGGCTGGTGGACAGGTTCGGCCAGGCCAGGGTAATCGTCCCGTTCACCCTGGCCCACGGCGCCGCGCTGGCGGGCCTGATGCTCTGCGCCGAGCTCCAGGCGCCCGTCTGGAGCCTGTTCGCCGCCGGTGTCGTGGCCGGCGCGAGCGCGGTGTCGCTCGGCTCGCTGGTGCGGGCCCGCTGGACGCACCTGCTGGCCGGGTCGGCCAAGCTGCACGCGGCGTTCTCCTTCGAGTCGGTCGCCGACGAGGTCATCTTCGTCGCCGGGCCCGCGCTGGTCAGCGCCCTGGCCACCGCGGTCAACCCCTACGCCGGCCTGATCGTCGCCCTGGTCTGCACGGTCGTGGGCACGATCGCCTTCGCGATGCAGCGCGGCACCGAGCCGCCGGTCCGCCGCGGCGAGAAGCACTCCGGCACCCCGATCACCATCCCCGGGATCGCCCTGCTGTCGTGCGTGTTCCTGGCGATGGGCGCGGTCTTCGGCTCGGTGGACCTGATCACGGTGGCGTTCGCCGAGGAGCAGGGGGCCAAGCCCGCCGCGGGGCTGCTGCTGGCCTCGGTCGCCGGCGGGAGCCTGGTCTCCGGCCTCTGGTACGGCGCGCGGCAGTGGAAGATCTCGCTGCGCCGCCGGTTCGTCCGCGCCCTCGGGGTGTTCGCCGCCGGGCTGACCCCGATCGCCCTGATCGGCGACGTCAAGATCATGGTCCCGGCGCTGTTCCTCGCCGGGCTGGCCATCTCCCCGACGATCATCACCGGTTACGCGCTGGTCGAGCGGCTGGTCCCGGCCCACCTGCTCACCGAGGGCATGTCGTGGGTCTCCACCGCGGTCGGCTTCGGCGTGGCGCTCGGCGCCTGGGCGGGCGGCCGGCTCACCGACGTCTTCGGCGCCTCCAACGCCTACGGGTTCTCCTTCGCCTGCGCCGTACTCGCTGTGATCATCGGCGTCGGCGGCTCCACCTGGCTGCGGACCCCTATCCCCCAGCAGTAATCATGAGTATTGTTCACATTCGCGAGCGGAGCGGGGGTGAACAGGTGCCCGCGGCGTAGGCCGAAGGCGCAGACCATGCGTGCTCCATGACGCCGACAGGCAGGAGCGTGCATGAGCGAGACATTCCGCAACTGGGCCGGGAACCAGTCCGCCACCCCGCAGGAGGTCCGCGTGCCCTCCTCGACGGAGGAGGTGGCGCGGGCCGTACGGGACGCCGCCGCCTCGGGGCGCCGGGTGCGGATGGTCGGCACCGGGCACTCCTTCACCGGGGTCGCGCTGACCGACGGCCTGCTGCTGCGGCCGGAGGCCCTGACCGGCGTCCGCGAGACCGGCGACGGCTGGGTGACGGCGGCCGCCGGCACACCGCTCCACGTGCTGAACGAGGAGCTCGACCGGATGGGCCTGGCCCTGGCGAACATGGGCGACATCACCGCCCAGACCCTCGCCGGCGCCATCCAGACCGGCACCCACGGCACCGGCCGGGAGGTCGGCGGCCTGGCCGACCAGGTGACCGGGCTGGAGCTGGTGCTCGCCGACGGCGAGGTCGTCACGGTCACCCGCGGCGGCACGGGGAAGGTCCGCGACGGGGTGAGCGAGCAGGACCTGTTCGACGCCGCCCGGGTCGGCCTCGGCGCGCTCGGCGTGGTGACCGCGGTGACCTTCCGGGTGGAGCCGTCGTTCCTGCTGCGCAGCGTCCGGCAGCCGATGACGCTGACCGGGATCCTCGACTCGCTCGACACGATCACCTCGGACAACGAGCACCTGGACTTCTTCTGGCTGCCGCACACCGACACCTGCCTGACCAAGCGGAACAACCGGAGCGCGGGGCCGGCCGATCCGCCCGGCGCCTTCAGGCACTGGCTGGACAACAAGTTCCTGGAGAACACCCTGTTCGGCGCGTTGTGCGGGATCGGCGGGCGCTTCCCCGGCGCGATCCCCCGGCTCAACGCGATCTCGGCGGCGGCGCTGTCGGCCTCGACCCACACCGACACCTCGTACAAGATCTTCACGAGCGTGCGGGACGTGCGCTTCCTGGAGATGGAGTACGCGATCCCGCGCGAGCGCCTCGGCCAGGCCCTGCGCGAGACCCGCGACCTCGTGGAACGGCGGGACTGGAAGATCACCTTCCCGGTCGAGGTGCGGGTCACCCCGCCCAGTGACGCGTGGCTGTCCACCGCCTACGGCAGGGACTCGGCCTACATCGCCTGCCACATCTACCGGCCGACGCCGAACCCGGCCTACTTCGAGGGCGTCGAGGAGATCATGACCCGGCTGGGCGGCCGGCCACACTGGGGCAAGCTCCACACCCGCGACGCGGCCTACCTGGCCACGGTCTATCCCCGGTTCGGCGACTTCCGGACGCTGCGGGACCGGCTGGACCCGCAGCGCGTGTTCACCAACGACTATCTGGACGCCGTCCTGGGCTGAGACGGCCCCTCAGCCGCCGCCGAGGACGCTCTGCCCCTCGGGCCCCTCGCTCTGCGGCCCGCTCTCGTCGGGAGGGGGCAGCTCACTCGACGGCGGCGGGCCGGTCGGCTGGTCGCTGGGCTCCGGCGACGGGTCGATCTGGGTGGGACCGGAGGTCGGCTCCGGGGTCGGGGTGCGGGTCGGAGTGGACGAGGGGGTGGGCTCGGCGGGCGGCTCCGTCCCCGGCCGCTCGGGCTGCCCGGAGTCGGCGGTCGCGGTCGGCTCGGAGGTCCTGTCGGGGACCGGCGGCGGCGCCGGGCTGGCCGGCCTGGAGTGCTTGACCCGGTCGGGGCTCTTGTCCCGCTTGCCGGCGCCGGGGTTGAGGCTGGTGCCCGACCCCTTCTCCCCCCGGACGGTGCTGGAGACCGGCTGCCCGGTGAGCCCCTCGAAGCCCAGGATGGCCCCCATGCCCAGCGCGAACGTCACCACCGCCGTCACCGCCAGCATCCAGACCCTGACGCGGGGGCCGTCGGCGTGGGCGCCGTCGGTGATCCTGGGCAGTTCGGCCGTGGCCGGGTCGACGTCCACCACGACGAGGCCGTCCAGGTCGTCGGCGCTCGGCGCCGCGCCGCCGCCGACGGCCGGGAGCACCGAGGTCGGGGCGTCGGGGTCCGCCGAGGCGGGCCTGCTCACCGGGAACGGCGAGGTCGGGGCGTCTGGATCCACCGTGCCGACGGCCGGGAGCACCGAGGTCGGGGCGTCCAGGTCCGCCGGGGCCGGCCCACCGGCCCACCGGGCCTGCGCCTCGCCCCGCACGGTGGCCCGCGCGGCCGTCGCCAGCTCGCCCTCGCCCTCCACCTTCCTGGGCGGGTCGTCGGCGGCCTCGTGTCCTCTGAGGAAGGTGAGCTGGGTGCCGGTGCGCTTGAGGTAGTGGGTGTACACGGCGCCGCCGACCGTGCTCCCGACGCTCATCACGGCCGCGCCGATCACCGTGCCGGCGACCCCCAGATACGATGCGGCCACCGCCGCCGTCATCGTGGCCAGAGCGCCCCCCACGATCTGCGGCATGCTCAGATCGAATCTCTGCTGGCCGCCCATTCCCCGAATCAGTCCCTTCTCACAAGCTTTCGGTAAAGGGGTGCGTAAAGGCTCCCTCGAAGAATGACGCATCCGCGTGTCCTGTTGTTCCTGTGACCTGTGCGACAGGCAGATTCGCAGACGCCCCGCGCCGCCCAACCCCGAGGGAGTACGCCGGAGATGACATTCTCCCGCCGTCCACATCGACCGCCGCTCCACGCCACACCGGCTGCCATGACCTCCGGCGACGGTGACGGCCCGGACCGCACCGGACCCCCGCCCCACGCCCCCGTGGCCGCGACACGCCGCCCGGGGACCGGCCGGCGGGTCCCGATGTCATCTCCCGGCTATTGGCCGAAGTCCACAACGGCACCCGGCGTTATTGGGGAGAATCCGTCGAGGACCCTGAACGTGCTGCTCCACACCGGTGCCTGCAAGTAGATGAATGGAGCAAATGTGACCGGCGTCACATCGCTGCGAGCCCCATCCAGGAAGGCGATGTTCGGACATGCCGGGTACGGTGCTGGCAGGCAACCGGCACACGCGAGAGACTCAAGGGTCCGGGGGAAGATTGAGCACGACGACGAAGGGACTCGCATGCAGGAGCTCCGACTCGTCGCGGTGAGTGAGGACGGGACCTATCTCGTGCTGGCGACAGCCGGCCGGGGGACCCGGTTCACGCTGCCCGTCGACGACCGGCTCCGTGCTGCCGTCCGCGGCAACTTCTCCCGTCTCGGCCAGTACGAGATCGAAGTGGAGAGTCCGTTGCGCCCCAAGGAGATCCAGGCCCGGATCCGTGCCGGCGAGACCGCGGAGGAGATCGCCGCCACGGCGGGCATCCCGGTCGAGCGGGTGCGGTGGTTCGAGGGCCCCGTGCTCCAGGAACGTGAGTACATGGCTCAGCAGGCGCAGCGCTGCGCCGTGCGGCTGCCGGGCGACTCCGCTCCCGGTCCTACCCTCGGCGACCTGGTCGCCGAGCGGCTGACCCGTCGCGGCGTGCCCGCCGACGAGATCGACTGGGACTCCGCCAAAAGGGACGACAACCTGTGGCGGATCAAGCTCGGTTTCGTTTGGAACGGTCACAGCCGCAACGCCGAGTGGATCTTCGATCCGCGACGGCGCCACATCACGCCGCACGACGACGAGGCCATGCGCCTGTCCGCCGGCGAATACGTCGAGCCGGTCGAGGACTCCATCGTCACGCCGTTCGTGCCGCGCGTGGCCAAGCTCGCGCCGGTGCCGCCGCTGGCGCCCGAGCCGCTGAACCAGCCGCCGGTCTCGTTCCCCTCGGTGGTGCGCAACGAGCCCCCGGCCGCGCCGGCCCACGAGCGGCCCGAGCCTCCGGCCGCCTACGAGCAGCCCGACTCCCCGGCCGCCTACGTGCAGCCGCCGATGCCCCCGCTCCCGGCCGGATACGAGGCGCCGAGGTCCTCGGTGCCGCCGCTGCGCGCCCCGGACCAGCCCGGTTACACACCGGCCAGGGCGCCGGAGCCGGTCAGGAGGCCCGAGCCCGCCGCCGTCCACGAGCCGGCCGAGCCCGCCCCACCGGCCGGCGCCGCCGGGCCGGAGCCGGCGGCCGGGACGGCAC
>NZ_JBSFPS010000086.1:0-33736 GCF_053588315.1 Streptosporangium sp. NPDC003464
AGCAGGTGGAGCAGTAGCCGTGGCCGTGGATTTGGCAGTTGCCGCAGTTGGTGCAGGGGGTGAGGGCCCCGCCGGCGCCGTCCGCCCGCCGCCCGCCGCCGGGCGCCTCCCCTGACGCCAGGCCGCTCAGCGCGGGATTGGCGGTCACCATGTCGATCGCGGGGAGCACGTGCCAGAGGCCGAACAGGACCGACGAGACGGCGACGGCCGTACGGGGGCCGTGGGAGCGGGCCAGGAGGGCGTGGAGCACGCCCCGGAAGCCGACCTCCTCCAGCAGGACCGTGCCGACCGGCACCTGGAGCAGGGCCTCCTCCAGCACGCGGGCCCGCGAGAGCGACAGCGCCCGCTCGTCGCGGAAGAAGCGACGGGTGGCCGGGACGGTGATCCCCACGCCGTAGACCCCGGCGACGGCCAGGGCGAGGGCGCCGCCGATCCGCAGGCCGCGCGAGCGCCGGTGGAACCCCAGCTCGGACCAGGACAGCCCGGAGCGGCGGGCCAGCGTGAGCAGCGCGCAGGTGGCGGCGGCCGAGGTGAGCGGGGCGAGGCGCGGCGCGACGCGGTTGTTGAGCACGTTGGCCGCCACCAGGACGGTCACCGCCCCCGCGAGCGCGGCCCCCTGCCCCACGGCCGCCTGACCACGCCTCGGGTCCGCCGTCACCGCCGCACCCACCCGGACACAGCGCTCCGCCTCACAGCCACCGCCACGCGCCGGACTCCGCCTCCCGTCCCGCCGTCACGGCCGTACCCGCCCGCGCGTGGCTCCGTGCTCCGCCGCCGGCGCTCCTCCTGGGGTCCGCGCACCTTGATCCTCCTCAGCCTCGGGTCCGAGGCTATGCGAGGCGGGCTCACCCCGCGGCGGACTGCCGCCATCCGGACGGGAACCTCAGACTGCGCCGCTCCTGGACGGTGAGGCCGCCCCAGATCCCCTCGGGCTCCCCCGCCCGTACGGCATAGGCCCGGCAGTCGGTCAGAACCGGGCACTCCGCGCAGACCGCCTTCGCCCGCGCCTCCTGCTCGACCGACTGCGCCAGCGGGAAGAACAGCTCGGGGTCACTCGCGCGGCAGGCCCCCCGGATGGCCCAGCCGATCTCGCGGACCGTCTTCCGCATGCCATCACCCCCTGATGGATCGACGGCCCTCAGACTAGGCGGATCCCAGTGGCGCGACATCAGCCTCCCGGCGGATTCGCGGGTCACCGTCGGGATGTATCTCAGCAGGCCGCGGCGCCCTCGTTGTAGCCCTTGGCGAAGACCGCCTGGCGCTGCTCCGCCGTACCGTGGGCGTCGGGGCGCAGCCAGTCGTCGGTGGGGTCCCCCGCCGCCGCGAGGTTGAGCAGCAGCTCGTCCTCGTCGCCCGGCTCCGCCTGCAACGACCCGCTCCTGACGAGCGTGCCCAGGGTGCCGCCCGCGTAGCAGTCGGCCTGCAGCTCCCGCTCCACGTTGAGCCTGAAGTCGCTGTTGAGCTGTGTCTGTACGGCGTGCCCGAGCTCGTGCGGGATGATCACGTAGACCGAGCCGTCCCCCATCTTGTCGTAGAGCTCGCGCATCCAGCTCTCGTCGTAGGCGATGAAGTGCCCGACCGGGCAGTAGAAAGCGTTGTTCGGCGCCGAGGGCTGCCCGCCGCAGTCGGGGCCGTTGTCCCCCCGGTAGGGGATGAAGGCGGTGACCGGCCGGTAGGTCAGCCCGTCGGTGGAGAAGGTCTGCCGCCAGTATGCCTCGCCGAACTCCTTGGCCAGCCGGAGGTCGGACTCGAACGTCTGGCCCAGCGGGGCGGGCGTGGCGGCGTCGGTGCCCGGCCGGTCACCCCCGCAGGCCGCGGCCGTGGCCATCAGGAGCACGAGAAGACAGCGGAAGGCTTTCATACGCCTCATGTTCACCCAGCCGGCCCTCCTCGTGCGACAGGGCGCCCACGGCGCGGGCGACGGCCCCCACCGGGTCAGGGGGACGGCCAGGTGTGCACGGGCTCGTTGGTGTGCATGTGCTCGATGTAGCGCAGGGTCATCCGGCGCAGCGCCTCGTGCCTGTCGAGATCTCCCAGCGCGTTCACCGTGTCGATCTGCCAGTTCGCCCCCGTCCTGCCGGTCACGCACCGTCGCTCGATGATGCCGAGCAGCCGGTCCCTGGGGCCGGGGTCGACCCCCCACAGGTCGAGGCCCTCGTAGGCGAGCGGCAGCAGGCGGCGCAGGATCAGCTCGGCGGCGGCCACCTCACCCAGGCCCGGCCAGTAGAGGCGCGCCTCCAGCCCGTGCCGGGCGGCGGCGTGCAGGTTGTCCGCGGCGGCGGCGAAGGACATGCGCGTCCACACCGGCCGTTCGGCGTGGGGGAGCACGCGCATGAGGCCGTAGTAGAACACGGCGTTGGCGGCGGCGTCCGCGACCGACGGTCCGGCGGGCAGCACCCGGTTCTCCACCCGCAGGTGCGGGGTGTCGTCGACGACGGCGTAGACCGGCCGGTTCCATCGGTAGACGGTGCCGTTGTGCAGGGTCAGCTCGCCGAGCTCGGGGGTGACGCCACGGGCCAGTTCCTCGCGCGGGTCGGCGTCCTCGCACATGGGCAGGAGCGCGGGGAAGTAGCGCGCGTTCTCCTCGAACAGGTCGAAGACCGAGGTGATCCACCGCTCGCCGAACCAGACCCGCGGCCGCACGCCCTGGGCCTTCAGCTCCACCGGACGGGTGTCGGTGGCCTGCTCGAACAGCGGGATCCTGGTCTCCTGCCAGAGCCGCCGGCCGAACAGGAACGGCGAGTTGGCCGCCACCGCCACCTGGGGGCCGGCGATGACCTGGGCCGCGTTCCAGTGGGCGGCGAACGCCTGCGGGCTGACCTGGAGGTGGAGCTGGAGGCTCGTGCAGGCCGCCTCGGGGGTGATGCTGTCGGCGTAGGTCTCCAGGGCCTCCTCGCCGTGGATCGCCAGGTGCAGGTCCTCGCCCCTGGCCTGGAAGATCTGCTCGTTGAGCAGCTTGTAGCGCGGGTTGGCCGACAGGGTGCCCTCGTGCACGTCCTGCTCCTGGAGCGTGGGCAGGATGCCGACCGTCATCAGGTGCCCGCCGACCGTGCGCGCGCGTTCCTCCGCGTGGTTGAGCCGGTCCCGCACCACCTTCTCCAGCCGCACGGGACCGTCCCCCTCAAGGGACTCCGGCATGACGTTGATCTCCACGTTGAACTGGCCGAGCTCGGTCGCCCAGTCCGGTTCGGCGATCGCCGCCAGCACCTCGGCGTTCTTCATCGCGGGCTCGCCGCGGTCGTCCACCAGGTTGAGTTCGATCTCCAGCCCGGCTCTCGGCCGGTCGAACTCGAACCTGGACTCGCGCAGCAGCTGCGCGAAGACGTCAAGACATCGGCGGACCTTGTCCCGGTATCGCCGTCGGTCCTCCCGGCTGAACACCATCGCAGGCACATCGCGACCCATACTTCGCAGAGTCGCACATAAGTTACAGATAGTACAGGTCAGACCAAGTTAGTACGGGTCAGACCAAGCGTCGCGCGGTCGCCCACCGGGAGAGCTCGTGGCGGTTGGAGAGCTGGAGCTTGCGCAGGACGGACGAGACGTGGGTCTCCACGGTCTTGACCGAGATGAACAGCTCCTTGGCGATCTCCTTGTAGGCGTAGCCGCGGGCGATCAGGCGCAGGACCTCGCGCTCGCGCTGGGTCAGCGAGTCGAGCTCGGGGTCGATCGGCGGAGCCTCGCTGGAGGCGAAGGCGTCCAGCACGAAGCCCGCCAGCCTCGGGGAGAACACCGCGTCGCCCTCGGCCACCCGGCGGATCGCGTCGGTGAGCTCGCGACCGCTGATGGTCTTGGTGACGTAGCCCCGGGCACCGCCGCGGATCACGCCGATGACGTCCTCGGCCGCGTCGGAGACCGACAGCGCGAGGAAGCGGACCGTGGAGCCGGAGCCCAGGACGCGGCGCAGGACCTCCTGACCGCCGCCGCCGGGCATGTGCACATCGAGCAGGACCACGTCGGGCTGGAGCTCGGCGATCGTCCTGACCGCGGACTCGACGTCCTCGGCCTCCCCGATCACCTCGATGGAGTCGCCCAGTTCGGCGCGGACACCCGAGCGGAACAGCCGGTGGTCGTCGACGATCAAGACCTTGACGGTGCTCATGAGTTCTCCCTCACCGGCCGCGTCCCCGCACCGCAGCTCTCTCCGGCCCGATTCTTCCTGGCTCGCTCGCTCACGTCTTCTCCAGCTTCATGGTCAACATCACTTCCGTGCCCTCGCCGGGTGCGGTCCGCACGCGGGCGCTGCCGCCGTGGCGCTCCATCCTGCCGATGATCGACTGGCGGATGCCCATCCGGTCCACGGGCACCTGCTCCATGTCGAACCCGACACCACGGTCCCGGACGAAGATGACGACCTCCTCCGGCTCCGCCTCGGCGTAGACGGAGATGACCGATGATTCAGAGTATTTCGCGGCGTTGACCATAGCTTGTCTGGCGGCCTGCATCATCGCCGACAATTCCGGGGTCAGCGGGTGGTCTCCGACGCAGACGACCTCGATCGGCACCCCGTGCGTGTCCTCCTCCTCGGCCGCGGCCCGACGCACCGCCGCGGCCACCGACGCGTCGGCGTCCTGTTTCGGCTGGTAGAGCCAGTTGCGCAGCTCACGCTCCTGGGAGCGGGCCAGCCGCGTCACCTCGCGCGAGTCATGGGCGTTGCGCTGGATCAGCGTGAGCGTGTGCAGCACGGAGTCGTGCACGTGCGCGGCCATCTCGGCACGCTCCTCCTGGCGGATGCGCTCACGGCGCTCCCGCTGCAGCTCCTTCCACAGGGCGGCCAGCCAGGGGGCCGCGATGAGCGCGACGCCGCCCACGACCACCAGCGTGAAGACGATGCCGGAACGCGCCTTGCTCAGCTCGTTGTTGGCCACCAGGAAGCCGATCGCACCGATGACGACGAGCCCCAGGCCGGCGAAGGTGCGCACCCGGTTCCGGCGCACCTGCCCGACCGTCGTGCTCATCCAGCGCCGTCGCCGGTCGGGGTCGGCCTGCTGCCACAGGATGAGCGAGCCGATCCCGCCGACCGCGATGGGCCAGGCGCCGATCCCGCCCTTCGAGGTGCCGGTGAGCCAGCCCAGGGCCATCAGCGCCAGCCCCACCGCGCCGTAGGCGGCGAGCTGGCTCCAGTCCCGGTCGGGCTCCCTGCCCTCGTACGGCTCACGCGGGGTGAACATCCACAGCGCCGCGTAGGCCACGGTGCCGATCCCGTCCAACACGGTGAGCAGCACGAACGCCAGCCGCAGCACGACCGGGTCGAGCCCGAGCTGGGCGGCGGCGCCCTGGGCCACGCCGGCGACCAGGCGCCCCTCCACCGGCCTCATCAGCCGGGGGGAGGCGGGCTCCTCGGAGGTCGCGGGCGCCGCGTCATGAATTGTCTGTCGCTCAGCCATATCGTCAGCATCGTCACACGTCGGGGCCCCTCACCGCATCCGGCGTTCCCCTGACACGACCCTGAGGAGGGGCCGCGCGCTCCGGGAGGACTCAGGGGTCTCCCGGATGCGGTCCCACCGGAGAGGGGCCACGATGGGAACATGACCGACCCCGGGAGCGCACAGGACCCGGCGAGCACCTTGTCCGACTCGCCCTCCGCATCCACCCTCGGCGAGGAGCGCGTGCTCCACCGCAGCAACGAGGGCCGCATGCTCACCGGCGTATGCGCCGGCCTCGGCCGCTACGCCGGTGTCGACCCGGTGCTGTTCCGCGTCGGTTTCGCCGTGCTGATCCTCGGTTCGGGGATCGGCGTCATGCTCTACATCGCGGCGTTCCTGCTGATGCGGGAGACCAACGGCGGTCCGGGATACATGGAGCAGTGGACCCGGCGCACCTTCGACAGCGAGACCGTGCTGGCCCTGCTGACCGGCGTGTTCGCGCTGGGTCTGATCATCAACGTGTCCTCGGACGGCGTCAGCACCGGCACGGTCGTGGTCGGCACGCTGTTCGCCATCGCCATGCTCGCCGCCCACGCGCGCGGCGTCGACCTGCTCGCCGTGGCCCGCTCCCTGCCCGACCGGCTGCGCGGCCGACGCGTTCCCCGGCCGCCCGCGGCCTTCGGCCCCGCGCAGCCGCCCATCGCGGAGCCCTACCCCACCGGGCGCCCGTGGGCCGGAGCGGCACCCACCGCCCCCCACGCGGCCCAGCCCCCGTCCCCGGGCCCGGCCCCGGAGACCGCCCGGCCGACCGCGGGCACCTCGGCGGCCGGGGACGTCACGTTCTCCACGAGCGTCCCGTTCTCCACGGGGACGCCGTCCTCCGAGAGCGTCCCGTCCTCCGGGAGCGCCCTGCCTTCCACGGGCGCGCCGGCCTCCGGGAGCACCCCGCCCGCGGAGGGCACCTCGCCCTCCGGGAGCACGCCGTCCTCCGTGGACGTGCCACGGCACCCGAGCACGCCGCGGGCCGGGAACGCGCCGCCCCCGCCGCCGAACACGCCGCCGGCCGCGAGCGCGCCCCCGCCCTACCGCACCGCCGTGCCGTCGTTCGACTCCTCCGGCGAGCCGTTCTCGCCGTACGGTCCCTACCAGCCCCTGGACCCGCGCAGGCGGCAGCAGCCCTACGCCCCCTATGACCTCTCCGGGTACGGCGGGCCGGTCCGGACCGCGCCCCGGCCGAAGCGGCCCCGGTCGTTCGTCGGAAGCGTCACCCTATGCCTGGCCATGGTCGTTGGAGGGATCATCATGGCGATCCAAGCCACTTCGGGGACGGTCAACATGACGATCGCCGGCGGCGCGGCGCTGGTCACCATCGGCGCCGGTCTCCTGGTCGCCGCGTGGTTCGGCCGGGGCGCGGCCCTGGTCGCGGCGGGCACGCTCATCTCGATCGCCCTGGTCGCGGGGGCCACGCTGACCGACATGCCGAAGAAGTTCGGCAGCTACCACTGGGAGCCGGTCCTGATGTCCGATGTGGCCAAGGAATACACGGTGGGCGTCGGCGAGGGCGCGCTCGACCTCAGCGAGCTGACCTTCCCACCGGGCTCGCGGACGGTCCTTGAGGCGTCCGTCTCGGTGGGCGAGATCAGCGTGATCCTGCCGCCGACGGCCCGGATCGAGGTCAACGGCTACACCAAGCTCGGCGACGTCAAGATCGACCACGAGCTGGAGGGCGGGGCCGACATCCAGCTCAGCAAGGTCCTGGAGCCGGAGGTGACCCCGGAGGGCGACGTCGCGACCATCGTCCTGACCGTCAGGGCGGGCATCGGAGACGTGGAGGTGCGCCGTGCGGCCTGAGATCGAGCGGACCGAGCGCGGCGGGCGGCACCGCACGGACTGGATGGCCCTGCTCAGCGGCGTGCTGTTCATCGCGGTCGGGACCGTGTTCATCAGCCGGCCCGCCATCGAGCCGATGATCATGCTCCCGGTCGTGCTGGGCGGCCTGGGCTTCGCGGGCCTGGCCGCCATCCTCGCCCGGGCGTTCCGGCGCTAGCCGTACCGACCTGAGAGGTCAGGTGGGTGGCCGGCCGAGTGCTTCACGACTCGCCGCCACTCGTTCGCGATCTCCCGAGTCCCGTTCGAGGGTCGGATCGTGCCGCTTCGGACGCTCCTCATCCACACGGAAGATCTACACCGGACCGCCACCAAGATCACGAAAAACGCCTGGCCCGACGTTCTGTCACTCTGGGGAGAGCACGTCGAGAAGCGCGCGGCAAGATCGGGATGACGTGGCGCCCTCTGGAGGAGATCGGCCATGTCGATGGACCCGGTGACCACCTTCGACCATCGCGCCGGCGTGGAATCGTTCCGCGAGAAGGAGGACGCGTGACAGCGACACCGGTATTGGTGCTCGGCCTCGATCCCGCCAAGATCCAGGGCTGGGACCCCGGGCCCGTCCAGGCGGCGATAGCACGCGGTCAGGCCCGCTTCGAAGATTACGGCGTCGAGGCCGACTGGTGCCTGGTGGCGCTTGAGGAGAACCCCGAAGGGGCGATCGAGGAGGCGCTGACCCGCAAAGACTACGTCTGCGTGGTGATCGGGGGCGGCATCCGCACGCACGAGCCGTTGCTCGAACTCTTCGAGAAGGTGGTCAACCTGGTCCGCCGGCACGCGCCCGACGCGGCCATCGCCTTCAACAGCAGCCCCGAGAACTGCGCCGACGCAGCCCTGCGGTGGCTGCCCCGGCGCATGTCACGTGACCCCATCACGTGATCGCGGGACACGCCCCGGCGCTCCGGTGCTCCGGTGCTCCGTTCGGCGGAGCAGGAAGGCGGAGCGGCGCCGGCCTTTCACCGTCCGAACCGCCCGGCACTCACCGTCCGAACCGCCCGGCACCGGCACCGCCCTCACCACCGACGGTGGCGCCGCCCTGGCGTACGCCTCCATCCCACTCACGCGCCGCGGAGCCGGCCGGGTAGCGGCCGGCTCCGCCTTGCTCATACGCCCTTACTCACGCGCCGCGGAGCCGGCCGTCACCTGGCTGCCGCGGAGGCGTCACCGACGAGGTGACGGATGAAGAAGCGCTGGGAGCTGCTCAGCTCGAACGCGGGCACGGCCGTGTGGCCGCCGGGATTGGCATGCAGCGTCTTCTCCCGCGTGGCGAAGGCGTCGAACAGCGCGAGAGCCGAATCGCGCGGCACCAGCTCGTCGTCCCACTGCAGCAGGAACTCGACCGGGACGGTGACCCGGGACGCCGCCTCGGCCAGGGTCTCATGGCCGGCGAGGCCGAAGACGGCGGCGGTGATCCGCGGTTCGGCGGCGGCGAGCGGGACGCCGATCGCGCTGCCCATCGAAACGCCCCAGAACCCCACCGGCCCGTCCGCGCCGACGCAGTCGAGTCCCTGCAGCGCGTCCAGCGTGGCCCGCCATTCGGGAACCGCTCGTACCGCCCGTGCGGCGTTGTCGCGTGCGATGTGCCAGCCGACGGGCCTGCCCGCCGCCATCTGCTCCCTGAGGACCGCCACAGATCGCATGTCCTGCTCCGACCGGGGCCGGTCGCCGTGCCCGGGCGCGTCGATGGCCGCCACCGCGAAGCCGCATTCCTTCACATAGTGGTGGGCACGGGCCACCAGACCAGGGGCCTTCTTGTGCTGGCCACCGCCGTGGGCCAGCAGGACCAGGGGACGGCGGCCGGTGGCGCCGTCAGGTGACCAGAGGACGCCGGGGACGTCGCCGAGAGTGAACAGCCGCTCCGAGATGCCGTCGGAGATCGTCTGAGAGGTGAAACGCACAGGTTCTGCCTTTCGAAATGCCTGCGGGCATTCCCTCGGCCACCTGTGTCAGCTTGACCGCACGGCGGACTGAGGGAGCACCCTGCCTGATACAGCGGGAATGGGTCTCACCTCCCAAGTCCGGTCGCCTCCACGGCGACGGGTCGATAACGTGCAGCGCGACGGTATCAGACTCCCGCCACGTCCGGGACGTCCGGCCCCGGCGACCGCGGGTCATGATCCGCGATCGCCGCCTCAGCTCATCGCGTCAGGTGGTTTCCGCGCCCAACGGCGCCGGAGCCAGTCGATCGTCGCTCCTCGTGAGTATTCACGCCGGACGCGCAGATTCGGAGCGTGCGCCGGCCCCGGAAGGGACGCCGTGTGGGTCCAGTAACCGGCCAGCGCGACGAGGAACGCGTCGACCCGCTCCGCCTCGGCGGCCCGGCCGACCGGGTGACCGACGAAGATCTCCTCGGGGTCGGCGCCGCCCAGATCGGACTGCAGCAGCAGGCAGACCAGATCGCCCCAGGCCGGGCCGGTGCAGGCACGCCCCCAGTCGACCAGGCGCGCCGTGCCGCACGGGCTGATGAGGATGTTGTCGAAACGGGGGTCGAAGTGCATGAGCGTCTCGCCGACCGCGAGCTCGGTCCACACCGCTTCCACCGAGGCGAGCCGGGACAGGTGGTCACGTTCCCACTTGCCGATACTGTCGGCGGTGACCCCGGCCCAGGCGCCGTCACGCTCCAGCGCCCGCCAGGTCTCGCACCGCCCGGACATCTGCTCGGCCAGCGTTGCCAGGCCGCCGACCGGCGAGGGCGTCAGCTCCCGAGCGCACACGGCCAGCGCCTCCAGCGCGGCGGACAGCTCGCCGGGCCGCCACGGCTCATGGGGCAGCGCGCCGGGGGCGACGTCGAAGCAGAGCAGCAGCCATCCGGCCAGCTCACACGCGAACCGCAACCTCGGCGTGGGTACCGTCTGAGGCAACGCGGCGGCGACGACCGTCTCGGTCCGGTAGTCACACGCGTTGGCCGCGTCGTCGCCTACGGCCTTGATGAACACCCGCTCGCCGGTGGACAGCGTGGCGACGCCGGAGACGCCGAAGGAGAAGCCGCCCTGACGATCCTCGAAGCCCTGTACGGCGGAGCCCAGCCGGCGCTCGACCTCATGTCTCATGACGTCCGGCAGCTCGGCCCAGTCACGCCGTCGGGTTCTCATGCGTCCCAGCCAACCAGGAGCCGGCGGCCGGCGGCGAACCGTTTACCGGCGGGCGCGGAGTCACCCGGCGCACCGGAAGGGGCGTGGCCGGCCCCGGCCGCGGCCGCGCGCCGATCGGCTCGCGGCATCCGAGCTCGTCGCGTCAGCGGTTCTCCGGCGTGGTCCACGGAACAGGCCCATGCCGACCTCACGGCTTCAAGGCCCCTCAAGCGTTAGGCTTGAAGGATGTTGGCCCTGGAGTTCGTCAGCACGGTCCGCGCGACGCGGAGCGGTCCTCTGGACACGCTCTCGGACGTCGCGGACATGACCGGCTGGGGCCGGGCGCACGCCGCCGAGCTGGGGCTCGCCACCGACTTCACCGCCACGGAGGACCTGTGGCGTGAGGTGATCGAGCTGCGGCAGGCCGTCCGGGCCCTGTTCGCCAGGGCCGTCGCGCCAGGCCCGGTGAGCAGCGCCGACGCCGACCGGCTGCCGGGGGCCGCCGCCTCGCTCGACCTGGTCAACGCCGCGGCGCTCGCCGTGCCGCGGGCCCCGAGGCTGGAGTGGCCGGACGGGGGCGAGCCGGTGGCCACGGACGTCCCCGCGGGCCGGGCCGGCGAGTCGGCGCGCATCCGCGCGGCTCTCGCGGCGTCGGCGATAGAGCTGCTGGCCGGGCCGGAGCGCGGGCAGTTGCACGCCTGCCCGGCCCCGCGCTGCGTGCTCTATTTCGTCAAGGAGCATCCGCGCCAGGAGTGGTGCTCGGTCGGGTGCGGCAACCGGGCCCGCGCCGCCCGCCACTACCACCAGCACAAGGGTCGGTGACCCGCGGGCCCACCCGCCTGACCGGCCCCTCCGCCGCGCCCCTCCCCCCTCACCGCGCCCTCCTCCCCCCGCCGCGCCCCTCCCCCCTCACCGCGCCCTTCTCCCCCCGCCGCACTCCCTCCTCGCCGCCCCATCCCTTTCCGCCTCCCTTTCGGCTTCCCCCTCCCCCTTCCGCCCTTCCGCCGCGTGGACGCCCCGCGCGGCGGCTCCGGAGCGCGCGGGCGGACGGCGGGAGCACCGCGACTCCGGGCAGAAGTGAGCTACATCACATATTTCTAACGGAGTTTTCTAGCAAATTCCGTTAGATTACTTTCAGGTACCTAACGGACGCATCCGTTAGAAATGTGAGGGGAGATGGGATGACCTTCAAGACCGGCCATGTCGGGCTCAACGTCACCGACCTCGACAGGTCCAAGGACTTCTACCTGAAGGTCTTCGGCTTCGAGGTCTTCCGCGAGTCGGACGAGGCGGACCGCCGCTACGCCCTCCTCGGCCTTGACGGAGACCTCCTGCTGACCCTCTGGCAGCAGAGCGAGGGCCGCTCCGCCACCGATCTGCCGGGGCTGCACCACCTGTCCTTCCAGGTACCGGACATCGAGGCGGTCCACCGGGCCGAGACCGTGATCCGGGAGCTCGGGGCCACGCTCCACCACGACGGCGTGGTGCCGCACGGCGAGGGGGCGTCCTCGGGCGGGGTGTTCTTCGAGGACCCGGACGGGATCCGGCTGGAGATCTTCGCGCCCAGCGGCGCCGACACGCGGCCCGCCCCGACCGCCGGCGCTCCCACCTGCGGCTTCTTCTAAGACCATGGGACCAAGAGCATGAGACACGCGGGAGAGCTGGCGGTCCAGCGGCGGGCCGGGGTGCGCCCCGGGGCGTGGGGCTCGGCCTCGGCCAGGCCGGAGATCCCGGCGGTGGCCGCCGAATTCCTACGGCGGCAGCGGATGCTGCTGATCGGGGCCGCGGACCGGGAAGGGCTGCTGTGGGCGAGCCCGCTGACAGGGGCAGCGGGGTTCGCCGAGGCGGTGGACGAGCGGACGGTCGTGATCGAGGCGGTGCCCGGCGACCACGACCCGCTGGCGGGGCTGACCGCCGGGGAGATCGGGATGCTCGCCGTCGAGCCGCAGACCAGACGCAGGATGCGGATCAACGGCACCGTCCGGCGTGACGGCGGGCGGCTGATCGTCCACACCGAGCAGACATATGCGAACTGCCCCAAATACATCCAGACGCGGGACATCTCGGATGGGCCCGCCGGACCTCCCGCGACCGTCTCGACCACGGAGGCGCTCACCGGCGGGCACCGGGCCTGGATCGAGAGCGCCGACACGTTCTTCGTCGCCACCCGGGCGGCGGGACTCGGCGCCGACCTGTCCCACCGGGGCGGCAACCCGGGGTTCGTCCGGGTGGTCGACGAGCGGCGGCTGGTCTGGCCCGACTACGTCGGCAACTCGATGTACATGACGCTCGGCAACCTGGAGCTGGACGACAGCTGCGGCCTGCTCTTCCTCGGCTGGGACAGCGGCGAGGCGCTGCACCTGACCGGCCGGGCACGTGTCGACTGGGACCCGCGAGACGTCCCGGGGGCGCAGCGACTGGTCGAGTTCGAGGTGGACCGGGCCGTCCACGTCCGGGGGGCGAGCCCGCTCCGCTGGAGATTGGACGGATACTCCCGTTTCAACCCGCCGCTGTCGCCGGACCGGGCGACGAGTTGATCGACGCGGTCGAGGAGGCCGCGCGGGCCTGCCCCGTGCAGGCGACATCCCTGGAGGAAGCATGAATTTCACCGAGGAGACGGCCAGGGCCAAGGTGCAGGCCGCCGAGGACGCGTGGAACACGCGGGATCCCGAGCGGGTCTCGCTCGCCTACACACCTGACTCGGTCTGGCGCAACCGGGAGGAGTCCGTCACCGGACGCGAGGAGATCAGGGAGTTCCTCACCCGCAAGTGGGCCCGGGAGCAGGACTACGCGCTCCGCAAGGAGCTGTGGACGTTCGGCGGCAACCGCATCGCCGTACGGTTCCAGTACGAGTGGCACGACGCGGACGGTCAGTGGTGGCGCAGTTACGGCAACGAGCTGTGGGAATTCGCCGACGACGGGCTGATGCGGCGCCGCGAGGCGAGCATCAACGACGTCCGGATCGACGAGGCGGACCGCCGCATCCTCGGCGGCCGCACACCGAAGGAACTTCCGTTGACGTGATACCAGGGGGTTGACCGGGCACAACAGGGGCGTACGTTCACTTCTGTCGGCTCTCACTTCTCCTGCCCCGCGTGGGTGTTCTTGGAGGACGTATGCCTCGCATCACCGTCACCGTCGACGGAATCACCTACGAGGAGGAGGTCGAGCCGCGCCTTCTCCTCGTCCACCTCCTGAGAGATCGGCTCGGCAAGACGGGGACGCCCGTCGGCTGCGACACGAGCAACTGCGGAGCCTGCACGGTGCTGCTCGACGGCAGGAGCGCCAAGAGCTGCTCGGTGCTCGCCGTACAGGCCGACGGGAGCGACGTCGTCACGATCGAGGGCCTGGCGCAGGGGGGCGAGTGGCACCCCATGCAGAAGGCCTTCCACACCGAGCACGCCCTGCAGTGCGGATACTGCACCCCAGGCATGATCATGGCCGCGATCGACCTGCTCCGCGACGACCCGGACCCGTCGGAGGAGGCCGTCCGCAAGGGGCTGGAAGGCAACCTGTGCCGGTGCACCGGCTACTGCAACATCGTCCGGGCGGTACGGCGCGGCGCCCAGGAGATGTCGCAGGCCCGGCAGGAGCGGGAGGTCCCGGCATCATGAGCGAGGAACTCGACGCCGGGCTGGTCGCCGAGCAGATCGCCGAGAGCGGCCGGCTCGGCGAGCCCTCCGGGGCGCGCGAGGTCGGCCGGGCCCGCAGGCGCAAGGAAGACGCCCGGCTGGTCACCGGCCGGACCACGTGGACCGACAACATCCAGCTCCCCGGCATGCTGTACATGGCGTTCCTGCGCAGCCCGATGGCGCACGCCCGGATGACCCGGGTGGACACCTCGGCCGCACGCGGCCGGCCGGGCGTGGTCGCGGTCTACAGCGGCCAGGATCTCGCCGACGAGCAGGGCAGCCTGCCGTGCGCGTGGCCGGTCACCGAGGACATCGTCATCCCCGACCACCCGCCGATGGCGGTGCGCGAGGTCCGCTACGCGGGCGAGGCGGTGGCCTGCGTGGTCGCCACCGACCGCTACAAGGCCGCCGACGCCCTGGAGGCCATCGAGGTCGACTACGAGCCGCTGGCCGCGGTGACCGACATGACCGAGGCGCTCGCCGAGGACGCTCCCCTGGTCCACGAGTCCGGCAACCGGGCCTTCACCTGGAAGTTCGCCGGGGGTGACATCGACGCGGCGTTCCGGGACGCCCCCGTGGTGATCGAGCGCACCTACGTGCAGCAGCGGCTCATCCCGACGGCGATGGAGCCCCGCGCGGTCGTGGCCACCACCGACGGCGACGACTTCACCCTCTACTCCGCCACGCAGATCCCGCACGTGCTGCGCGTCATGCTCGCGCTGACGACCGGCATCCCCGAGCACAAGCTGCGCGTGGTCGCCCCCGACGTGGGCGGCGGCTTCGGCTCCAAGCTCCAGGTCACCGCCGAGGAGGTGCTCGCCCTGCTCGTCACCAGGCGGCTGGGCAAGCCGGTGAAGTGGACCGAGTCGCGCTCGGAGGGCAACCTGACCGTGCACCACGGCCGCGACCAGCTCCAGCGGATCTCCCTCGCGGCCGAGCGGGACGGGCGGCTGCGGGGCGTCCGGGTGGACCTCCTCGCCGACATGGGCGCCTACCTGATGCTGGTCACGCCCGGCGTCCCGCTGCTCGGCGCGTTCATGTACAACGGCATCTACAAGATGGACGCCTACGACTTCACCTGCACCGGCGTCTTCACCACCAAGATGCCGACCGACGCCTACCGGGGCGCCGGCCGTCCCGAGGCCACCTTCGCCATCGAGCGGGCCATGGACGAGCTCGCGCACGAGCTGGGCCTGGACCCCGTCGAGGTACGGCGACGCAGCTGGATCACCCACCAGGAGTTCCCGTACGAGACGATCTGCGGGCTCACCTACGACTCCGGCAACTACGAGGCCGCGACGGACAAGGCACTCGCCCTGTTCGGTTACGACAAGCTCCGGGCCGAGCAGACCGACCGGCGGGAGCGGCGCGACCCGGTGCAGCTCGGCATCGGGGTCTCGACCTACACCGAGATGTGCGGTCTGGCGCCCTCGCGCGTGCTGGGGAGCCTGAGCTACGGCGCCGGCGGCTGGGAGCACGCCACGGTCCGGATGCTGCCCACCGGCAAGGTCGAGGTGGTCACCGGGACCAGCCCGCACGGCCAGGGGCACGAGACGGCCTGGAGCCAGATCGCGGCCGACGCGCTGGGCGTGCCGTTCGGCGACGTCGCCGTGCTCCACGGCGACACGGCGATCTCCCACAAGGGCATGGACACCTACGGCTCGCGCTCGCTGGTCGTGGGCGGCGTCGCCGTCCTGGCGGCCTGCGAGAAGGTGAAGGACAAGGCCCGGCAGCTCGCCGCGCACATGCTTGAGGCCGCCGCCGACGACGTCGAGTTCGCCGACGGGTCGTTCACCGTGCGCGGGACGGCCGAGGGGAAGACCATCCAGGAGCTCGCGCTGGCCGCCTTCGCCGCGCACGACCTGCCCGACGGCGTCGAACCCGGGCTCGACGCCGAGGCGACCTTCGACCCGGACAACTTCTCCTTCCCGCACGGCACCCACCTGTGCGCGGTCGAGGTGGACACCGAGACCGGCGCGTGCGCGATCCGCTCCTACGTGGCCGTGGACGACGTGGGCTCCGTGGTGAACCCGCTGATCGTCGAGGGCCAGGTGCACGGCGGCATCGCGCAGGGCATCGGCCAGGCGCTGTTCGAGGAGGCGGTCCACGACTCCGAGGGCAACCTGCTCACCACGACCATGGCCGACTACCTGATCCCGTCGGCGGCCGACCTGCCCGACTTCACCACCGGTCGCACCGAGACCCCGGCGACCAGCAACCCGCTGGGCGTCAAGGGCGTCGGCGAGGCCGGGACGATCGCCTCGACCCCGGCCGTCGTCAACGCGGTCGTCGACGCGCTGCGCCCGTACGGCGTGCACGACGTGCGGATGCCGTGCACCCCGGAACGGATCTGGCGCCTGGTCGCCGAGGCGGGAGCGCCAGCGGCCGGGACCGGGACCGGAGAGCCGGCCGCGTCCGGAGCCGGGGAGACGACCACGTCCGCTTCCACGCCCGAGGAGAGCGCCCGATGATCCCCGCGCCGTTCGACTACATCCGGCCCGCCTCGCTGGAGGAGGCCTGCGGCGTGCTCGCCGAGGCCGACGCCTCCGGCGACGACGTCAAGGTGCTGGCCGGCGGCCAGTCCCTGCTGCCGCTGCTGCGCCTGCGGCTGGCCTACCCGGCCGCCCTGGTGGACCTGGGCCGGCTGCCCGAGCTGCACGGCATCGAGGACCGGGGCGACCACGTGTTCGTCGGCGCGCTCACCACGCACGACGAGGTGCTCCGCTCCGGCCTGGTCAGGGAGCAGATCCCACTGGTCGCGCTGGCCACCGCCACGGTCGCCGACCCCGCCGTACGGCACCGCGGCACGTTCGGCGGATCGATGGCCCACGCCGACCCCGCCGGCGACCTGCCCGCCGTCGCCCTGGCGCTGGACTGCGTGTTCGTCGTCAGGTCGGGCGAGGGCGAGCGGGAGATCCCGGCGGCCGAGTTCTTCGTCGACTACCTGGAGTCCGCGCTCGGGCCCGGCGAGGTGCTGGTCGGCGTCCGGGTGCCCAAACTCGGCCCCGGCTGGGGCTACCACTACGAGAAGTTCCACCGGACCGCGCAGGCGTGGGCGATCGTCGGCGTGGCGGCGGCCGTACGGCGTGCCGGCGAGACCATCGAGGAGGCGCGGATCGGGCTGACCAACATGGGGCCGACGCCGGTGCGGGCGCGGGTGGTGGAGGCGGCGCTGCGCGGCCTGAGCTCCCCGCCGGCCGGTGACGACGGGGCGCACGACCGGGTCAGGGACGCCTGCGGCCAGGCGGACTCCGGCACCTCGCCCCCGTCGGACCTGCACGCCGGACCCGACTACCGCCGCCACCTGGCCCGGGTGCTGACCCACCGGGCGGTCCGGGCCACGGCCGGCTGAACCGCGCCCCGCACGGCCGGGAGCCCGCTCCCGGCGGTGCGGGGCAGGTCGGCGCCGGTGGTGAGTTCACCTCCCACCGGTGCGGGCAGGCAGACTGGTAACAGCCGCGCGGTCGCCATGTCGCAGGAGCGGGGGCGGCCGGTCGACGGTGGCCGATCGACAAGGAGCGGATCGATGGCGATGCGGTTCGAGCACGAGTTCACGGTTCCGGTGCCGGTGGAGCAGGCATGGTCGGTGCTGCTCGACGTCGAGCGGGTCGCGCCCTGCCTGCCGGGCGCCACCCTCGACACGGTGGAGGGCGACTCCTTCACCGGCCGGATGAAGGTCAAAGTCGGCCCGATCACCGTGACCTACCAGGGTGAGGCCGCGTTCGAAGACGTGGACAAGGACGCCCACGCCCTGACCATCAAGGCCGCCGGCAAGGAGACGCGGGGCTCGGGCACGGCCGGCGCCACGGTCACCGCGCGGCTGCACCCCGCGGGCGCGGACACCCGGGTCGCCGTCGAGACCTCCTTCAACGTGACCGGCCGCCCGGCCCAGTTCGGCCGGGGGGTCATGGCCGAGATCGGAGGCAGGCTGATCGACAGGTTCGCGGCCAACCTCGCCGGGCTGCTCGGGGAGAGTCCGGTCGCCGAGCCGGCCACGCCGCCGCTGGTCCCCGGGCAGGGCACGGCCGAGCAGGTCACCGATGGCGTGGAGGGCGCTGCGGGCACGGGCGCGGGCGCGGCGGGCACGGGCGCGGGCGCGGCGGGGGCACCGGGCCCGGCGGGCCTGGCGGAGCCCGCGGATCTCTCGGCGCCGGAGGACGCCGCGGGTCGGGCAGGCGGGGCGGGCGAGGGCTCCGGCGAGCCCTCCAGGAGGAGCGAGCCGGTCCGTCACCTCACCGCGGTGCCCTCCTCACCCGAGGGGGCCGCGGTGGAGAAGGCGCTCGGCCTCGACGCCCACCCGGCGGGCGCCCACCGCGCCTCCCGCACCGCCGAGGAGGAGGCCCTCGACCTCATGGAGATCGCGGGCCTGCCCCTGCTCAAGCGCGCCGCCCCGCTGCTGGCCGCCCTGGCGGGACTCGTCCTGGCCGGCTGGCTGGTCCGCCGGATGCTGCGCCGCCGCTGAGCCGACCGGCCGTCACCCCCGCCGTGACGCGGTCGACGACGCGCTGGTCGTGACCGTCGGCGTCCGGCGGTGGGCCCGTCCGGGCCAGTGCCCGGTAGCGGCGGATCTCGGCCCGGCGGTGGCGGCCGGTCAGGTTGGTGGCGATGCCCGCGACCGCCGGAGGCGGGCCGGGGCCGTGCGGCGACCGCACGGCCCCGGACGCCGCCGGCGGTCCGGCGGGCGGCGGTGCTCAGCCGGCCAGGGCCCACTTCTGCTGAGGCTCGCCGTTGCACGCCCACAGCTGGACGACCGTGGCGGGCTTCTCGCGGGTGTTCAGGTCGGCGTCCAGGCACTTGTGCGGGCGGATGCGGCTGTGGATCGTGCCGTCGCCCGGCAGGTCCCACTTCTGCTGGGGCTGGCCGTTGCAGTCCCACCACAGCTGGACCCTCGTGCCGGGGTCTTCGAGGGTGTTCAGGTCGGCGTCCAGGCACTTGCCCGCGTCGACGCGGCTGCGGATCGTGCCGTCGCCCGGCATGAACCACTTCTGCTGGGGCTGGCCGTTGCAGTCCCACCACAGCTGGACCTTCGTGCCGGGACTGGCGAGGCTGTCCAGATCCGCGTCCAGGCACTTGCCCGCGAGGAGCTCGTTCCGGATCGTCAGATCGCCGTTGGCCGCCTCCGCCGGCCGGGCGTCCGCCAGGGCGACGCCCGGGGCGAGGAAGGTCAGCGCCGAAACGGCGGCGGTGGCGACGGCGGTGGCGGTGACGCGTGGGAGGCGGTGGCGTGCTGTGTGATTCCGCATCTGGATCTCGTTCTCCTTGTCTCACTTGCTCTGGGCAGGCACGGGGGCGCCTGGCAGGGGAGACGTTTTCAGAGGCCGCTGTCGCGGCGGTCACCTTACGGTCACCCGGCACTCACAGCACGCCATCACACAGTGACTCAGAGTCATGACAAGGTAACGTAAAGTCACGTGATGGATGCTCGGCGGGACAACCGCCTGTCAGGGACGGGTTTCGAGTTCGGAGTCCTGGGGCCGCTCAAGGTGCTGCGCGACGGCGCTCCCGTGGCGGTCGGAGCGGCCAAGCAGCGGGTGCTGCTGGCCTGCCTGCTGATCGAGGCCAACAGGGTCGTCCCCGTCGAGACGTTGACGGCCCGGCTGTGGGGGGAGGACCCGCCCGACGGGGCGCGGAACGCCCTGCAGAACTACGTGATGCGGCTACGCCGGGTGCTGGGCGGCCCCGGAGGCGGCGGCCCCGTGCGGACCTGCCCGCAGGGCTATCTGATCGGCGTGGCCGACGACGCGATCGATCTGCACCGCTTCGACGCCCTGGTACGCCACGCCAGGACGGCCGTCGCCGCGGGCGAGGCGGAGCAGGCGTCGGCGCTGCTGCGGGAGGCGCTGGGGCTGTGGCGCGGGCAGCCGCTGTCGGATGTGCCCTCGGAGCCGCTCCAGCGGGAGGTCGTGCCGGCGCTGGCCGAGCGCCGGCTGGGCGCGGTCGAGCTGCGGATCGAGGCGGACCTGGCGCTGGGGCGGCACCAGGACGTGCTCCCGGAGCTGCGGGAGCTGACCGGCGCGCACCCGCTGAAGGAGCGGTTCTGGGCGCAGCGGATGCTGGCGCTGTACCGGTCGGGACGCCAGGGCGAGGCCCTGCAGTGCTATCGCACCGTCAGCGAGATCCTCTCCGAGGAGCTGGGCATCGATCCCGGCGCGGAGCTGCGGGAGCTGCACGGGCGGCTGCTGGCCGCCGATCCCGCGCTCGCCCGCCCGGTGCCGCGTGACGGCGGCGCGCGGGCGGCCGGCAACCTGCCCGCCGAGATGACGACGTTCGTCGGCCGTGAGCGGCAGCTCGTCCAGGCCCAGCGGCTGCTGGAGAGCACCCGGCTGGTCACCCTGACCGGCCTGGGCGGGGTGGGCAAGACGCGGCTGGCGCTGCGGGTGGCGGCGCGGGTCTCCCACGCGTTCCTGGACGGGGTGTGGCTGGCCGACCTCGCCCCGCTGACCGAACCCGGGCTGCTCGACCGGGCGGTGGCCGAGGCCCTGGGGATCCGCGACCGCTCGACGCGCTCCGGTGTGGACGTCCTGGTCGAGCATCTGCGCGACAGGCAGATGCTGCTGGTGCTGGACAACTGCGAGCATGTGGTGGACGCCGTCGCGGCGCTGATGGCCACGCTCCTGCGCGCGGCGCCCGGCCTGCGGGCGCTCGCCACCAGCAGGCAGCGGCTCGGTCTCCAGGGGGAGCACTGCCTGCCCGTACCGCCCCTGCCCGTACCGCCCCTCCTGCCCGTGCTCGCGCCGTCCCTGCCCGCGCCGTCCCTGCCGGTCCCATCCGTACCGGTCCCATCCGTACCGCCCGCGCCGTCCGTGCCGCCGGTGCCGCCGGTGCCGCCCCTGCCGGCACCGGCCCGCGGGGGCGACGAGCCGCTGACCCGCTATGAGGCCGTACGGCTGCTGGCGGACCGCGCCGCCGCCTCGGCCCCGGATTTCCAGATCACCGACCGCAACCGCGGCGCCGTCGCCCAGCTCTGCCGGCGGCTGGACGGCATCCCCCTGGCCATCGAGCTGGCGGCGGTACGGCTGAGCACGCTCTCGGTCGAGGAGATCCTCGACCGGCTCGACGACCGGTTCCGGCTGCTTACCGACAGCGGGGCCCGGAGCGCCCCCCGCTACCACCGCACCCTGCGCGGCGTGGTCGACTGGAGCCACGACCTGTGCACCGAGCACGAGCGGCGGCTGTGGGCGCGGGTGTCGGTGTTCTCCGGCGGATTCGACCTGGCGGCGGCCGAGGCCGTGTGCTCCGGCGAGGGGCTCGCCCGCGAGGACGTCATGGACGTCCTCGCGGGCCTGGTGCACAAGTCGATCGTGACGGCGAGCTGTCCCGGCGACCGGACCCGATACCGCCTGCCGGAGACCATCCGCCAGTACGGACAGCAGCGGCTCGACGGCCTCGGCCAGGGCACGGCGCTGCGGCGGCGCCACCGCGACCACTATCGCGACCTGGTCGCCCGGGCCGCGGCGGACTGGTGCGGCCCCCGCGAGGCCGAGTGGATGGCCCGGCTCCGGCAGGAGCTGCCCAACCTGCGGGCCGCGCTGGATTTCTGCATCACGCAGCCGGGTCAGGCCCCGGCCGGAGTGGAGATCGCCGCGGGCCTCACCCGGACCCGGTGCTGGTTCTTCCTCGGCAGCCTCAGCGAGGGACGCCACTGGCTGGAGCGCACGCTCGCCCTGTCCCCGCGCCGGCCCGGCCCGCTGCGCGCCGGCGGGGCGGCGCTCATCACGTGGATCGCCCTCTGCCAGGGCGACCAGGAGGCCGCCGACGCATTCCTGGCCGACTGCCGCGACGCGGCGCGGCAGCTCACCGGGCAGGACGCGGTGGCGGTCGCCGGGCTGGACGCCGTGACCACCGCGGGGCAGGACCCGGCGGTCGCCGGTGCGGTGGCGGCCGTCGAATACATCGAGGGCGCCCACGCGATGCTCGTCCACGGCGACGCGCGGGCCATACCGCTGCTGGCGCGGGCGCGGGACCGCTTCCGGCAGGGCGGCGAGGTCGGCGACGCCCACATGGCCACGATGATGTGGGCCATGGCCGCGGCCTTCCTCGGCGACCGGGACATCGCGGTCGCCGCCGGCGACGCCTACCTGGCCGACGCCGAGACGTCCCGGGGGGTCTGGGCCCACTCGTGGGCGCTGTGGTGCCTGGGCCTCACGGAGCTGAGGCACGGCGAGCCACGCCGGGCCGCCGCCCTGATCCGCGACTCCCTGCGCCGCCAGCGGGAGATCGACGACTCCTGGGGCCCCGTATGGGGAGTCGAGACGCTGGCCTGGGCGGTCGCCGCCGCCGGGCAGCATGATCACGCCACCCGGCTGCTGGGGGCCGCGCACCGGCTACGGCAGTCGACCGGCGTCGTGCTCGCCGGGCTGCGGCCCTTCCACGACGCCCACACGAGGGCGGGCCGCCTCATCCGCCGCACACTCGACGCTCGCGCCTACGCGACCGCCTTCGAGCACGGTGCCCACACCGAGGACGTCATCGGCCTGGCCCTGGAGGAGGACCCGGTCGGCGGGGATCGCGGGGTCCGGTGGTGCGGGAGCCGTTAAAAACAGCTTCAGCAGTTCACAAGTAAGACAGGACATCCCTTAGTTACGGGAACACCACATAATGTGATCAATCCACCGGACTGCAGCGTGGTCGTCATCACCTACAACGACGCCGCACGGCTGCCCAGAGCCGTGCGGTCGGTGCTCGACCAGTCGCTGCGGAACGTCGAGGTGATCATCTCCGACGACGCGAGCACCGACGACACCGAACGGGTCGCGCGGGAGCTCCAGCGGGAGGACCCCCGGGTCCGCTACCTGCGCGCGGACGTCAACAGCGGCGGCTGCGGACGGCCGCGCAACAGCGGGGTGGCGGCGGCCCGCGCGCCGTACGTCATGTTCCTCGACAGCGACGACCGGCTGACCCGGCACGCCTGCAAGAGCATGGTGCTGGAGATCGAACGGACCGGCGCCGACTTCGTCACCGGACAGATCTCCCGGCTCTACGAGTGGAGCGGCAGGACGCAGAGCTACTACCCCGACCTGTTCGCCAGGCGCAGGACCGTCGGGGGGATCGCCCAGGAGCCCGAGCTGTTCCTCGACTCCTTCAGCACCAACAAGCTCTACCCGGCTGAGCTGCTGCGGCGGCTTCCCTTCCGGGAGGACCTGTACTACGAGGACCACGTCTTCAGCGCCGAGCTCTACTGCGCCGCGCGGCGCTTCGCCGTGGTCCCGTGGGTCGTCTACCTCTGGCACCGGGCCCAGGAGAAGGACGGGGCACGGCTGTCCATCTCGCTGCGCGTCAAGGAGCTGGACAACGTCCGGCACCGGATCCGGGCGGCCCGGCTGAGCGACGACGTCCTGCGCGGCCATGGCCTGGCCCACCTGGTGCCCGAGCGCCATCGCCGCTTCCTCCGCCAGGACCTGCGGGTCTACCTCAACCCGCTGCCCTCGCGCGACCTGGCATGGGCCGAGGAGTTCGCCTCGCTCGTCCGGCCCTACCTGGCCGAGATCGACCCCGAGGTCTTCACGCGGATCGAGCCGGTCGCCCGTATCTGCTGCGGGCTGATCCTCGACGGCCGGACCGACGAGCTCCTGGTCGCCGCCCGCTCGCTGAACGGGCCGCAGGCCGCGCCGCGCTCCGCCGTACGGCAGGGCGGCCGGACCTACTGGGGCACCGTCCCCGACGAGCGGATGGACATCACCTCGCTGCGGATGGCCGAGCTGCCCTACACCGCCTCCCGGCTCCGCCACGAGGCCGCCTTCACCGGCGAGGGCACCCGGGTCACGCTGACGATCAGGACCTACGACCCGTTCGGGGTGCTCGCCGCCAACCCCGGCTGGAGCGCGTCCCTGCGCATGTGGGACCGGCAGGTGCCGCTGGCACCGCGTGCGCAGGACGACGGCAGCCACCTGAGCGAGGCGACCGTCGACCTCGCCACGTTCAGGCATGGCCCGCTGGGCTTCGGCGGCCACTACGATCCCCAGGTCGGGATCGTCCGCGCCGACGGCCGGGTGACCACCGACCGGCTGCTCGTCGACCCGGCCGCCGGGCCGTTCACCGCCACCGTCCCCGGGCACCGGGTCACGGTCAGGGCGGAGGGGCACGCCGCGGTCCTGCGGGTGCAGTGGCGGCGCAGGGGCCTGCTCCGGCCGGTGCCCCGGCTGGGACGGTTCGCCCGAAGGGTGATCAGGCGGGTAGGGCGGCCGGAGGTGAAGCTCCGCGTCTACAAGGGCCTGATCAGGGTCGTGCCGCCGCGCCGGGACCTGGCGCTGTTCGAGTCCGACGTCGGCGCCGGATACACCGGCAATCCGCGCTACGTCTACGAGGAGCTCAGGCGGCGGCGGGCGCCCCTCGACATGGTCTGGTCCGTCGCCAGGAACAGGCGGAACTTCCCCGCCGACGCCAAGGTGGTGCGCCGCATGAGCTGGCGCCATCTGTGGACCATGGCCAGGGCCGGCTACTGGGTGGACAGCCACGGCATGCCGCTGGGCTACCCCAAACCACCCAGGACCCGCTACCTGCAGACCTGGCACGGCCAGGGCATCAAGTCGGTCGGCTTCAACTCGCCGGACCTGCGGGCCGACTTCCCCGGGCCGCGGGAGCAGTGGCGGGCGGCGGTGGCGCGCTGGGACGCGCTGGTGTCGCCGAGCGCCGAGTTCGAACGGGTCTTCCTGCCGTCCCACGGATACGAGGGGCCGGTCCTGCGCTACGGATCCCCCCGGTGCGACGTGCTCGTCCACGGCGACGACGGGGCCGTACGGCGGGTCAGGGAGCGTCTGGAGCTCCCGCCGGGGCGCAGGGTGCTGCTGTACGCGCCCACCTACCGGGACCGGGCCAGATCCTCCGGGCGGTCCGTCCGGGCCGACCTGACCATGATGGCCGAGGCGCTCGCCGACGAATGGGTGGTGATCCTGCGCCCCCACCCGGTGGAGCGCTACCGGGTGCCGCAGGACCTGCGCCACTTCGTCCGCCCGGCCGGCTCCTATCCCGAGGTCAACGACCTGATGCTGGCCTCCGACGCGCTGCTGACCGACTACTCCTCCCTGATGTGCGACTACGCGATCACCGGCCGGCCGATGCTGTTCCTGATCGACGACTGGGACGAATACCGGCGCGTGGAGCGGGGTGTCTACCACGACCTGCCGTCGATCGCCCCCGGTCCCTGCCTGACCACCACGGAGGAGCTGATCGGCGCGCTCCGCGATCTCGACGGGGCGGCCGCGTCGTTCGCCGCCCGATACATCGCCTTCCGCCGGACGTGGTGCGCCGACGAGAAGGGGCACGCCTCGGCGAAGGTGGTGGACGCCTTCTTCGGCCCGGCCCCGGCCCCGGCCGGCGGACGGGCCCGGATCAACGGCCACGCCCGGGACGACAGCCACGCCCGGGACGACGGCCGCACTCGGGGCGGCAGCCGTACCCGGGACGACAGCCGTACTGGGGACGGCGTCCGCGGCCGGGACGGCGCGCGGCGGACGGTCCGCCTGCCCCTGCCGGTGTGGTCGCCCATCCGGCTCACCCCGCCGTGGTGGTCGCGGTGAGCCCGGAGCCACGTGTCCGGACGGGGCCGGAGCCGCGTGTCCGGACGGGTTCGGTGGTGTTCGCCTGCATGGACGCCGACACGCTCGGCGGGATACAGCGGGTCACCCACACCGTGGCGCAGGGCCTGGCCGAGCGGGGGCACGACGTGCACGTGGTCGGGCTGCACCGGGCCGAGAGCCCGTTCCGCTACGTGGAGCGGCCCGGATACCGGCACCACGTGATCCACCGCACGCCGATCGGCAAGGTCTCCCGGCTGGGCAGGCACCGCGAGCGCCGCGTGCTCGGAGGGCTGTTCCGGGAGCTGGGGGCCGGCTTCGCGGTGCTCGCCTCCCCGGGGGTGGTGACCCGGCTCGCGTCCCTGCTCCCGGAGCACCTGCTCCCGATCGGCCAGTATCACGGGTCCTACGAGCACGCGCGGGGCTCCTGGCACCTCGGCTCGGTCCGGGGCCACTACGGCCGGCTGGAGAAGGCGGTGTTCCTCAGCGAGGACGACGCCTGGCTGTTCTCCGAGCACGCGCTGCTGCCCAACACCTGGGCCATCCCCAATCCGCTGCCCGCCTGGCCGGCGCGGACCGCCGAGCTGACCGGCCACCGGGTGCTCGGGGTCGGCAGGCTGGAGGGCGTCAAGCGGTTCGACCGGTTGATCTCGGCCTTCGCGGAGTCCTGCCGCGCCGTGGGCGGGGACTGGGAGCTGCATCTGATCGGCGAGGGCGAGGAGCTGGAGCGCCTCCGGTCGCACGCGCGGGCGTGCGGGGTGGCGCGCCGGGTGGTGTTCCGCGGCGCGGTGCCCGCCGCCGAGATGGGCCGCGAGTATCTGGACGGATCGCTGCTCGGGCTCTCCAGCGAGCACGAGGGGCTGCCGCTCGTGCTCGGCGAGGCCGCCTCCCACGGCGTGCCCTCGGTGGCCTTCGACGTGTCGGGCGGGGTGCGGACGCTGGTCGTCGACCGGGAGACCGGCCTGCTGGTGCCGCCGGCCGACGTGACGGCCCTCGCCGCGGCCCTGGCCGGGCTGATGTCCTCGGTGGAGGAGCGGCGGCGGCTGGGCACCGCCGCTCGCGCGCACGTCGAGGCGTTCCGGCTGGAACGGGTCCTGGACCGCTGGGAGGCCCTGTTCGCGCAGGTCGGCCGCTGACCGCCGGCCCGGCGGAAACGTCCGTCCGGGCGGGCCGGCCACTGGCCGCCGACCTGGTGGGGGCCGCGCCCGCGGGTCGGCCGCTGACCGGCGGTCCGGCGGAAACGTCCGTCCGGGCGGGTCAGCCGTTGACCTTGGCGGGTTCGGTGCGGGGCAGCGGCACCCCGGCCAGCACGAGCTGGCCGGCGGTGAGCCGGGCGCCCAGCGGGTTCGGCTCGCGGAGCCGTATCAGCCGGTCGAAGGCCACCCGCTTGACCCGGGCCAGCTTGCGCTTGGCCGCGGTCCGCTCGTAGGCGACCATCCGCGAGGTGTCGGTCTTCGGCGCCCCGCTGAGCTCGTAGCCGTAGGTCTCCAGCCGGTCTCCGAGGACGCTCTCGCACAGCGAGATCTCCCAGGGATCCAGCCGCTCCCGCCAGGAGCCCGACCGCGAGGTGGTCACGTCCTCGTGCGTACGCGAATGCCAGGTCTTGCGCTCGGGGCAGGCGATGCCGGCCACCAGTTTCGGCTCGCACATGTCCGGGGCGAACTCCTCGCCGAGGAACTCGCACAGCCGGCGCAGATGGGCCTCGGGGTCGGTCGTCAGGTCCTCGTAGCGCAGTTCGTGGTAGCTGCCCTCGGGGAGCTTGGGCGCGCCGTGCCGGGCGAAGTCGATCGCCTCGGCCCAGCCGGCGACCGCGCTGTAGACGCTCCCGTTGTACCAGGGCATCTCCTTCAGCGACGCCACGCAGTCCCGGCCGTCCCTGATCAGGTGGACGAACTGGGCGTCCGGGAAGAGCCGGAGCAGCACGTCGATGTGCTGGAAGTACGACGGCCGCTTGTCGCCCCAGCGCGGCTTGCCGTGCCGGGTCGCGTAGGAGCGCAGGATGATGCCCAGTGCCGAGCCGAGCGTCGGCGGCCCGTCGACGATCTGCCGGATGACCTCCTCGCCGTCCAGCCCCAGATCGTGGAAGCGCGACTGGCGGCGGTTGACCACCCACTCGGCCAGCTCGCGCCTGCGTGCCGGGTCGTTCAGATCGCCGAAGTGCAGCCGCCGCTGGTAGGCGGTGACCATGAACCGGGTCTCCGGAGGGATCGCGATGCGGGGGTGGGCGTGCGTCATGAGCTGCAGCATCGTCGTCCCCGAGCGGGGACAGCCCACGATGAAGATCGGCCGATCCGACTGCATTGTCAGACCTTCGCCAGCTCGCCGAGCTGCCGGGTGGTGAGCTGGGCGGCCACCGGACTCGGCTCGCGGAAGCGGTTCAGGCGGTCGCGGAACTCCTTGCGCCGGCGGGCCCAGCGCCGCTTGGTCGCCGCCCTCTCGCACGCCTCGACGTGCTCCCGGCCCGCCTTGGGGGCCCCGCTCAGCTCGTAGCCGTTGGCGGTCAGCCGCTCGGCCAGCACGGTCTCGCAGACCGAGAGCTCCCAGGGCTCCAGCCTGGACTTCCACGAGCCGGTCCGGGCGGTGGTCACGTCTCCGTGGGTGTTGCTGTGCCAGACCTTGTGCTCGGGGATCGCCATCCGGGCCACATGCTGCGGCTCGCTCATCGCCGGGTCGTAGTCCTCGCCGAGGAAGTCGCACAGCTTGCTGAGCTCGGTCTCCGGATAGGCCGTCAGGTCCTCGTAGCGCAGCTCGTAGTAGCTGTCGGCCGGGAGGTTCTTGGCGTGCCGCCGGCCGAAGTCGATCGCCTCGGCCCAGTTGGTCACCGCGTGGAAGATGTCCTTGGTGTACCAGGGCATCTCCTTCAGCGACGACACGCAGTCCCGGCCGTCCCTGATCAGGTGGACGAACTGGGCGTCCGGGAAGAGGCGCAGCAGCAGGTCCACGTGGTGGTAGTAGCTGGGCCGCTTGTCGCCCCAGCGGGACTTGCTGTGCTGCTCGGCGTAGGAGCGGAAGGTGATGCCCATCGCCGAGCCCAGCGTGGGCGGCCCGGCGGCGATGCTCTCGATCAGCTCTTCCCCGTTGAGCTTGAGCTCCTTGAACTTGGTGTCCTTGTCGCTCACGATCCATCGGCCCAGCCTGCGCCGGTTCCCCTGCTCGCGCAGGTCCCCGAAGACGAACCTGCGGTAGTAACCGGGCACCACGAACCGTGTCTCCGGAGGCACCGCGATGCGCGGATGCGAGTGCAGCATGAGCTGCAGCATGGTGGTGCCGGAGCGCGGGCAGCCGATCACAAAGATCGGTCGGTCGGACTGCATGACAACGAACCCCCGTAAAAGATGATCAAACAGGTACGCGCTGCACGTTCTCCGGGTGCGGCACGGTAGGCACGGCCCGGGTGAACAGCCACATGCGGTAGATCAAAAAGACCTCGTTGAGGAGGAGCAGCACCCCCGCGACGATCGAGACGGGCAGCAGCGCCGCCACCCCGATCAGCGGGGCGACCACGAACACCGCCGCGTGGAACTCGATGCCGCTGATCAGGTGGGTCCGCACCCGGTGGCGGACCAGGAACCGGCCGAACCTGCGGCGCAGGCCGATCGGCCTGGCGGTCCGGGGCTCCCCGGGCTGCCGGGGCTGCCGGGGCACCATCGGTTCGACCTTCGCCCGGGGCTCCGGCCTGTTCTCCTTGACCACCTCGCGGACGCGCTTCATCTGCGGCGCGTTGACGTAGCGGAACAGGTCCAGGACGGCCACCCCGGCGCCGAGCATGATGTAGGAGACGTCCCTCGTCGCCATGTACTGGCCGAACGCCAGCCCGACCGCGCAGCAGACCACCCGGATCCGGTCGCCCACGTAGTCGAGCCAGAGGCCGAACGCGGTCCCCGTCGCCTTGAGCCGCGCGATCTTCCCGTCCATGCAGTCGACCATGAAGCTCACGTAGAACAGCGCGGCCCCCGCCACGAGCTGTCCCAACGCGAAACAGACCGCCGACCCCATTCCGAGAACCAGCGACAGACGTGTGAGCCCGTTGGGGGTCATGGCTGTGTGGTTGGCGACGAGCAGTGTGAGCCTGCACGCCACCGGATCGACCACGAAGACCGTCCACCAGGAGTCTCTTCGTTTGCGGGTCGCGTGAACGTCGTTCAACGAATAGGCCCTCATGCCTTCAAGCATGGCCACCCTGCGTGATCGAAGGTTGACACTCGGGCGCCAAGAGAGCATCTCCATACCGGTTCTTGACCAGCAGCGTCATTCGGGGGCGCCGGTGCCCGCGACTCTCCCCGACGGACGATCGGACAATTACCGTGATTTTCCGGGAAAGCATGCATGCCTACCCGAGTGCCGCCCCTGCCGGGGTTGCCGCCCGGTCCCCCGCGACACGGGCGCGACACCCCCCCCGGCCGCCGCCGCGGGGCCTGCGACCGTACGGCGGGCCCGCGAGGCGTCCGGCCGGGTCAGTCCCCGAAGACGTGGTCGACGACCCGCGCGGCGGCGCCTCCGTCGTCGAGGTGGCAGAAGCGTTCCCGGAAGCGGCCGTAGGCGGAGGCGTGGGCCGGGGCGGTCGCGTCGAGGCCGGCCAGCGCCTCGATCACCTCGTCCGAGGTCTCCAGCAGGGGGCCCGGGACGTCCTCGGCCGGATCGAGGTAGAGACCGCGCAGCCGCCCACGGTAGTGCTCCAGGTCGTGGGCGAACAGGAGGATCGGCCGGCCGGTGCCCGCGTAGTCGAACACGAGCGAGGAGTAGTCGGTGACGAGGACGTCGGCGACGAGCAGCAGGTCCGTGACGTCCGGATACCGGGTGACGTCGACGGCCCCCGACTCCGGGCCGAGGGGCCTCAGCGTCTCGGACACGTGCGGGTGGCCCCGGAAGAGGAAGACGTGGCCGTCACCGAGCGCCCGGCGCGCCCGGCCGAAGTCCAGCCGGATGTCCAGGTGATACTTGCCGCCCGGCAGGACCTGGTCGTCGCGCCAGGTCGGCGCGTACAGCACCACGCGCCTGTCCGGCGGCAGCCCCAGTGCCCGCCGCACCCGCGCGGCCTCCTCCCGGCTCCCGGGCCGGTGCAGCGGGTCGTTGCGGGGGCTGCCGGCCTCCAGGACGGGCCCGCCGTACCGGAAGGCGCGGGGCAGCACCGAGGTGCCGAAGGAGCTGGGCGAGACCAGCAGGTCCCACTTCGCCACCTCCAGCGCGAGCCTCCGCAGGTGATCGGCTCCGGCGCCGAAGCGGCCGCCGGCGATGTCGTGGGCGACCCGCTTGAGCGGGGTGCCGTGGCACGTCCGCACGTAGACCTGGCCGTCGCGCTTGGTGAACCAGCTCGGCGCCCTGTCGTCGGACAGGACGTGCCGGGCGTGGGCCAGGGCCTCGTAGTGGGCCCGGCTGTCGCGCAGCACGACCCGGGCGCCCTCGGGCGGCCGTCCCCCGCCGTCCGCGGAGACCCACACGCACTCCCGGCCGTCTCCCCTGCGCCGCAGCTCCTCGTACACCGCCCGCGGACTGCCGGAGTACTGATGCCCCCGCCAGGACTCGAACACCACGAGATCCCGGAGCGGCTCCTTCATGAAGGCCGGGTAGTCACGCTCGGTGAGGCGCCGCTGGGCGTGGTATCCCCGGTCGGCGCCGAGCGCCGGCTGGACGTCGACGGCCAGGCCGTTCGCGCGGTGCGCCCGCACCCGGAACGTCTGCAGGCCGGCGGTGTGGACGGCGGGCAGGTCGGCGAGCAGGCTCCTGGCCAGCCTCACGGGAGACAGCTCCCCCCCGGACTCGATCAGGACCTCCCACCGGCCGCCGCCGAGCGGTACGTGCTCGCCGTACAGCTCGGCGCGGGTCAGCGGGAGCGCGCAGGCGAACCGCTCCCCCTCCCGCTCCAGCGGCACGTGGTGGATCCCCCCGCCGCCCACCCTGCGCAGGACGAGCCGGGCCCGCGGGTCCACCGGCCCGGCGGACCGGCCCGTCACGTCAAGGCTGTCGTCGGCGCCCCAGCCGACCCCGGTCACCGCCGGCCGGACGGGACGGACCACCGCGCTGAGCGGGCCGAGCCTGGCCGCGACGACGCCGACCTCGCGGTCCCCCACGGTCACGTACTCCTCGGCGGCCACGAGCCCGGCCATCAGCCTGCGGGGCCTGTCCTGGCCCACGGCGACCGACAGGTCCCACCTGAGGTCGGGGTCGATCTGCGGGTCGGCCGGGTCACCGGCCGGCAGGTCGGCCGGGAGCAGGTCCGCGACGGGCAGACGGGCGCTGAACCCGACCCGGCCGCCGCCGAGGGGTTCGCAGCGCGCGGGGACGCCGACCTCCCGGCCGCTGCGGCGCAGCCGCGCCAGCAGTCTCCCCTCCAGAGCCTCCGGAGCGTCCGGACTGCCCTGCCCCTCCGGACCGGCGGAGCTGTCCGGACCATCTGAACCGTCCGGCCGGTCCGGGCCGTCCGGCGCCTCGGAGGCCACCCAGCCCGACACCTCGATCGTCCCCTCGCCGCCCGGCCGGGGCTCCGCCACGGTGTGGACCCGCTGGACCCTGAACAGGACCTCGTCGTCGGGGCTCACCTCCACATACAGGCTGATGTGGGGGGCGACCGGGACACCGGAGAAGCGGCGGACGTCGCTGCTCGGTGTCGCGGTCAGCGGGCCGGAGCGCTGGACGTCCTGCGCGGTGAGCCCGACCTCCACCTGCCATCTGGCCTTCCGGGCTGACCTGACCAGCACGGCGAGGTCGATGTCGACCTCGAAGCCCGACCAGTCGTAGCAGGTCACGCCCTGGCGGGAGGCGGTCACGTCGGTGCGGAGCAGCCGCCGGACCGGCAGCTCGACCGTGCGCTGGGTCCGGGTGTTGCGCAGCGTCACCGTGATCTCGGAGGAGTCCTCCGCGGGCAGGTCGATGCCCTTGATGTAGGCGCGGCCGGACAGGCGCAGGCGGTGGTCGTCGCTGTGCCATTCGATCTGGTCGACCCGGCAGACCAGGCTGAGGTCGTTGTCGCCCGCGCGGAAGACCTCCCTGGGCAGCACGCCCCGGTGCATCATCGGGTGGTCGGCGTACCAGCCGGACGCGTGGCGCGTCAGACCGTGGAAGACGCCCTCCCGCCGGTCGGCCAGCACTTCGGTGAACTCCTCGGCCCGGCGGCGTCTCAGCAGCTCGAACATCAGGCGCTGCTCCCAGGGGAGCTCGGCCAGGATCTCCGGGTCCATGCGCTCGACGAGCGACCCGGCGTTCTCCACCAGGCGGGCGCGGTAGTCCTCGTCGGCGTCCAGCGCCGCGTTGACGTAGAGGGTCAGGTCGCTGCGGAGGACGGACTCGTCGAACTGGCGCCGCAGGGCGGCGGAACCGTGCGCGGCCAGGAACTCCTGGACGCGCGTGATCGACGCGATCCGGTCCTCCAGGTTGCCGGGCGCGGTACGGCTCTGCGTGATCGACGGGTCTCCCGGCTCCCGCTGCCGCCAGTAGTAGACCACGTCGCCGAGCACGTCGACCGAGCGCGCCAGCACATGGGCCGGGATGGTGACGGGCGCGTCCTCGTAGAGGCCCGTGGGGAAGCCGAAACCGTGCTCCCGGTAGAAGTCGTGCCGGAAGACCTTGTTCCACGCGGTGCGGTCCAGGAGCAGTTCGGGACGCGCGCTGACGTGCGTCTGCCGTACGGTCTCCCGGAAAGGCCGGGAGTGCAGGCCCGAGCGCCAGGTCCCGGCCGAGTTGAGGTACAGGACGTTGCCGCACGCGAAGTCGGAGTCCGACTCGCGCAGCGAGGAGACCAGCAGCTCGTAGGCGTCGGGGGGCAGCACGTCGTCGCTGTCCATGAAGCACAGGTAGCGGCCGGTCGCGTGGAGCGCGCCGGTGTTCCTGGCCGTCCCCAGCCCGGCGTTCTCCTGGTGGATCACCCGGAAGCGGCGGTCCCTCCCGGCGAACGCCTTGGCGATGACGGCACTGCCGTCGGGCGACCCGTCGTCCACGCAGATGACTTCAAGATCGCGGAGCGTCTGCCTGGCGATCGACGCCAGGCACGCTTCGAAATACCGTTCCACGTTGAAGAAAGGGACGACGACGCTCAGAAGCGGGGACAAGAGTCAGCCTCCAACATTCTCGAGATCCGGGATAGCCGAGGTGATCGCACGGAGGGACCCGGAGCCGGTCCGGACGTGCTCCGTCCCCACGAGAATGAGGAGAACGCCCGATAGGCATACTGGCCATGCGGTTAAATGACGCGACTCTTGTCGAGCCTTGACCGCCCCGGAGGGCCCGGCGACGCCCCCCTGACACGCGAAGGTCCGCGGAGCGGCGTGCTCGCC